>CAZUXS010000020.1:0-21345 GCA_964624605.1 uncultured Lachnospiraceae bacterium
CCTCAGCACTACCAATGCTGCGCTCTACCTACTGAGCTATATCAGCTTATGTTTTTCAACACCCCTTGATTATACTATATTTTATCCGTATTGTCAAGCGGGATTTAAAAATTTAATATTCGGTTATTTCAAACACAGCAGATACCACATATATGAGTGAATAATTATAAATTTTCTATTGAAATATTACCTTCTTAGTTGTATACTATTGTTATACTACACAATAAGGAGGTATTTTATTATGAAAAAAAGGATTATAAGTTTAACACTTGCAGCTGTTATGGCTGCCACACAACTTAACTGTGTATTTGGTGAGGTTGTCACCGATGCAAGCATTAACATCACAGTAAATGGTGAAGCTGTGGACTTTGGCGATGTTCAGCCTGTTGTAATCGATGACTACACCTACGTGCCCGTAAGACCTGTTTTTGAAAAGCTTGGTGAAGTCACTTGGGACGAGGAAACAAAGGCTGTTACGCTCACAAACGGCGATGCCGAATTAACGATTTACACCGTTCAAGGCGAAGCTACAACAGGCGGTGAAAATTTCGAAATGGAGCAGAAGCCTGTTATAATTGACGGCAGAACCATGTTGCCGGTGCGTGAACCTGCCGGTTATTTAGGTGTAAATATAGGTTGGGACGAAGAAACCAAAACTGTAAGCTTATCAACTGACGGTGATACAGAGGATAACGGTGACAGCGAAGAGGAACTTGAAAAATTATTTATTGAATCCATAAAGAATAAGCCTTTACCGGAAGCTTATTATATTCTGAGTGAAAGTGAACTGACTGAGCGTATGAATATGGGCGATGAGGATATTTGGAACAATATTGTACTTAAATATGCCAATTGTGAGGGATATGACGAATTTATAGAAATAGTAAACAAGTTAAGCGAAGAAAACGACGAAGAACTTAAGAACCTCTCCAATGAAGAGGCGACTTTACTCTTTGGTGAGTATATCGCAAAGTATTATGAAGCACTTGACGGACTTAAAGATAAAAGCTTTATGACAGGCGTATATAAGGAAATATTTGTCAATGCGCAAAGCAAGGTCAAGGTTGACGAAAGCTACACACCGGAGCAGACAATAGAATCAATGAACGCATTTGGTGACGGCGAAAGCGACACAATCACTTCTATGCCCGAAATGCGACTTACAATGCAGGTTATTGCGGGAATGAGCAATTACTTTGATAATGTCGAAGAGAACGATGAAACCGGCTTAGAAGCGCTCGGGTATGCAATAATGCTTAGCTCTTACCTTAGCTATGAGGCATCTGTCAGCCCCGAGATGTACGAACAACTGGCAGCAGATAATCAAGAGTAACACAGAGGATAATAAAAATGGATAAAAATATAGCATTTATAGGCTTTATGGGTAGCGGCAAAACCACCATAGGCAAGCGACTTTCCATGATACTCAAGCGAGAATTTATAGACATGGATGATTTTTTGGTCAACCGTGAGGGAATGAGTATAAACGAGATTTTCGCTACTAAAGGTGAGGACTACTTCCGTCAACTGGAGCGTGAACTTTGCAAACGCTTTGAATCGCCTAAGGGCAAGATAATAGCCACAGGCGGCGGTGTTATAAAGTCCGACGAGAATATAGCGAGTATTAAAAAAGGCAGTATTATAATCTACCTTAAGAGTACGGCGGAGAAGATAAACTCCAACCTACAGCACGACAACTCCAGACCTTTGCTTGCAGTGGAAGATAAACTGGGGAAGATACGTGAGATACTGGCTGAACGCCAACCGATATATGAGAAATGCGCCGATTACGTGATAGATGTGAGCGGCGGGAATGTGGAGGAAAGCGTGCAGGCAGTGTTGGATATTGTGAATCAACAGGGGTGAAACATTAAAGTTCTTGGGACCTTTTTTATCGAAAAAGGTCCCAAACCTCCAAAAAACTCTTTAACGAAACATGGGGCGTTGCCCCATACCCTACCAGCCTTTTGAAAAAGGCTGGGCGAAAACTTTTCTATCGGCTTCGCCGCTTTGTATTCACTTAGCTCAAATTGATGAGTATAGTGGCAATTTCTACGAGTTATGGTGAAGTCATTGAAATACATAAATTCAGACACACAGAGGTAACAACAATGATAGACTACAACCATTTCATAGACAGCATAAACTCCCTTGTATTATACCGCAACATAGCGAATGACCGAATACTTGGGTTATTAAAGGATGTTTTTTCCGTTAGTGACAACCTGCCACAGCTGGCACAGCTGATTGGGCTACTCACCGATGAGGCGGAGGAGCGTGGTGTTGGGGGGAATATATACCACAACCATATAATAAATCTTATGCTGGGGGATGAGAATACATTTACACTGCTTTGTGAGAACGGTGTGGATACCCGAACAACTTCTATTTACAAACTGGCACAGGCGGATATCGCTAAGATACGTTCTCTTGCGGAGCTTGACCTCACCGAACTGCCCGATGCGGAGTTTATGCACTCCGAGCTGGCACAGCTGATGGATTATAAACCGGTTAATAAGCGTAAGAGCGGTAAAAAGACCTACACACTGCCTGCGGACTTCACAATAGACGATATAGCGGCGTTTCATAAGAAGAACGGCTGCGGCGATGTTTCGCTTTATAAGGCGTTTAGGTATGACGATAAAAACAGGGTACTCACCGGAGTATCACACCCCGATCCTATTACATTTGAGGACTTAATAGGCTATAAAGCACAAACCGAGCAATTAATAGAGAACACACTTGCGTTTATAAACGGCTATGCGGCTAATAATGTATTGCTTGTAGGTGCAAGGGGTACGGGTAAGTCATCATCCGTTAAGGCACTGGTGAACCGCTACTTCGATGACGGGCTTAGATTGTT
Organism: uncultured Lachnospiraceae bacterium; assembly: GCA_964624605.1. Lineage (GTDB taxonomy): Bacteria > Bacillota > Clostridia > Lachnospirales > CAG-274 > CAZUXS01. Next base: position 2,864 of record CAZUXS010000020.1, read on the forward strand.
GGAGATAACAAAGGACCAGATAATAGAACTGCCGCATATCCTTAAGATACTGCGCCCAAGAGGCAGGTACTTCATTATTTACATAGACGATCTGTCATTTGACGAGAACGAGATACAGTATAAATACATGAAATCCCTGTTAGAAGGCGGTTCAGAGGGTAAACCGGATAATGTGGTGTTCTATGCCACCAGTAACCGTAGGCATATCATACAGGAGAAATGGAGCGACCGTGCACAAGGCTCAAAAGACGCCGAGATACACACAGCGGATACCATGAACGAGAAGCTCTCATTAAGCGACCGATTTGGCATAACAATAACATACGCTAAGCCAACACCTAAGGAATACATTAACATAGTAAAGGGCATAGCAACCCAGCGTGGACTGGAGATAGACGAGAAAACACTGGAGCAAGAGGCTATGAAGTGGGAGCTTAATCAAAAGGGTATGTCTGGCAGAACAGCTAAGCAATTTGTAGATAATATGTTGTGGCAGAACCAAGGCACAAAGGCTTAAGACCGTGGGGCTTTGCCCCACCACCCCAGTCGCTTTTTGAAAAAAGCTCCGCAAAAACTTTTCGGGGACGAAGTTTGCCATTCTACGATTAGGCACGGCGAAGCCGATAGAAAAGTTTTCGCCCAGCCTTTTTCAAAAGGCTGGTGGGGTATGGGGCAACGCCCCATGCTTCCGCAAAGAGCATTTTTTTGAAAGTTTGAAAACTTTTTTTGCGATAGAAAAAAAGTTTTCAAGTATAATTCAAGCATAAATAAAAGGATTAACCCCATGACAAACAACTTAACCAAAGCACTAATCTTCGACTTTGACGGCACATTAGCGGACAGCAATCATGTGTGGGCAAAGGTTGACGAGGTATTTTTTGAGAAGCGAGGTATGCGTATACCCCCGGAGTATTACGACAAGATAAGCACTCTTAACTTCTATGACGGTGCGGTATTCACCAAACAAGCCTACGGCATAACCGAGAGTATAGCGGAGATAATGTCCGAATGGAACGAGAGTGCCGAGCATGAGTATAAATTTAATGTACAGCTGAAGCCAAACGCAAAGGAGTATCTTCTTGCGCTTAAGGCAACCGGTGTGAAGATAGGTCTTGCCACCGCTTCCAATCCGCAGTATTACAAACCTGTGCTTGAAAGGTACGGTTTATCGAATTTTTTTGATGCCTATGCCGATGGCAGTGATAAGGTGCGTGGCAAGGACTTTCCCGATCTTTACCTGCTCTGTGCCGAGCGCCTTGGAGTGCAGCCAAACGATTGCACCGTCTACGAGGATATAACAAAGTGCATACAAACCGCAAAAAGCATAGGTATGAAAACAGTAGCCGTTTTTGACGAGCATAACCCGAGTTGGGAGAAGGCTAAAGAAACGGCGGATAGCTATATAATTAAATACAGTTTATAATTGAAAATCAGCAATACATATCAAAATAATCATTGAAGCAACACAATAAGACACATTATACGGAGGAGAAGAAAAAAATCATGAAAGGCTTATTGAGGAAAGTGGTTTCAAGCATTATGACGGCAGTGATTGCCTTGTCTGTACCTGTTTGCATTATGGCGGAGGACGATGTGGGTTCTCTGACTGCACAACAGATAGTTGACGATATGAAAATCGGTTGGAATTTGGGCAATGCTTTGGATTGCCATAATTCAAGCAGTAATTATGTTTACTCATCAGCAACGACGGCGGAAACCTACTGGGGCAATCCGTCAACCACGAAAGCGATGATAGATGCCGTAAAAGCGGAGGGCTTTAACACGGTGCGTGTGCCCGTTACTTGGTATGACAAACTGGACAGCAACGGCACTATAGATGCAACTTGGCTTGCCCGAGTGAAAGAGGTGGTGAACTACTGCTATGCCAACGATATGTATGTTATAATAAATCTGCACCATGAGGACAGCGCGATAGTTCCCGACAGCAGTCACAAAGAGTCCTCAGAGAAACATATTAAGAATTTATGGTCACAGATTGCGACGTATTTCAAGGACTACGACAGGCATCTTATATTTGAAACATTGAACGAACCTAGGATTATAGGTTCGGGGGACGAGTGGTCAACCGGTTCTTCCGAAACAAGGAAGATAATAAGTGAGTTTAACAACGTTGCGGTTGAAACCATACGTAGCACGGGCGGAAACAACGCAACAAGGCTTATTATGTGTCCATCCAATGCGGCTAAAATACCCGCAAGCGATTTCACTCTGCCTGATGATAATAACATTGCCTTGTCCGTGCATAACTACTCACCCTACGATTTTGCATTGAACGGCAACACAAGTCTAAACACTTGGGGCAGTGACAGCGACAAATCCGCACTTGACAGCGAACTGAAAGACCTTTATAACAGATATGTGTCAAAGGGCACACCCGTTGTTATAGGCGAGATGGGTGCAACCAACAAAAACAACCTCTCAGCCAGAGAAACTTGGGCGAAGTACTACATAAACAAGGCTAAAAGCTACGGCATAACCTGTATTGTGTGGGATAATAACAAGAATGGCGTAGGCGAAGAACAATTCGGGCTTTTGAAAAGAAGCAGCTGCACTTGGTATTTCCCGACACTTGTAAAAGCCTTTATGAGCGGACTTGATGATGTTGAAGAGGTCACACCCGACCCCGTTGGCGAAAACAGCGCCTACACAACCGATATTTTCACAGGCAGTGTTTCGGCAGAAAAATGGACGCAGCCGTTTGTAACAGACGATGTGCCAACCCTTACAGAGGGCAGCGTGATAGAGATTGAATATTCCGCATCATACGCACCTATTTTGTGCCTGCAAAATTATAACGTTGATGGTAACACTTGGACAGAAATTTACGCCGATAAATCCGAAAACGGCGTTGCAACCTACAGTTATGAAAGCATTGTTACCGCCGCTACCAAAATGGGAATGACACTTTCCGACTACAATCAGCTCCTCGTTATGTCAAACCAAGAATACACAACCATAACAAGAGTGAGCGTTGTATATCCACATAAGGCGCTCGACGCCAATAACGACGGCAAGGAAAATAAGGCAGATGCCGCCTATATACTCAATGTAATCAGTAAGGAATTAACCCTGACAGATACACAAAAAAATTACGCCGATACAAACGACGATAACAACGTGACAATCATAGATGCAATTTATGTGTTGAAAAATTTAGCATGAAAAAAAGTGGCAGTCCGAAATCGGACTGCCCTCTTAAAATTACATACACGTAAGCGATACTCTAAATTTAAAACACCCCGTCGCTTTCGGAAGTTAAACATACACATTCATTATATTCTAACCGTAATGACCGGTAAGCTTTTCGTCTAGATATATGAAGTTAATTTATCAAACAAAGATTCAAAAAATCAACTTAGGGATAGTATATAGCACTTCTGGTTTCTGCATCCCAATCTACATTCACATTTAAAGCTAAACCCAATGCCCTAAAAGGAACGTACATTCTGCCATCAGTTATCTCAGCAGTAGCACAACTCATCATCGTAATTGTTGTTCCGTCAATTACCATTTCATTTGAACCTGCTGTAAACTGTATAATTCGTTGTGCTGAATTTAATTGATAAATTATAGTGACTGTTTTCTTATCAGCATCCCATAAAATATAACTTTTATTATTTGCCGTATCTAAATCCACTTCGCCATTATTTATTGCTAAGTAAATAAAACGTAGCGGAACTAAAACTGAATTTGATGACTTCTGAATATACGCCTCCGCATTCATGCTGTATTTTTCGCCATCAATATCCACCTTTTCCTTACCAACGGTGACAGTTACACGCCCTAACTTATTATCGGTTTCCTTTTCATAATCATCCTCTGTTTCTTCTGAAATATCATCATCGGATTCATAATAATCATAGTCATCATTTGAATAACTATCATAGCTATCATCATTATCATCGTCATCTGAGTAACTATCATCACTGTCATTATCACCGTCATCATCTGCTCCCGAAACATACACTGTCTTTTCAACAATGTCACTTGGCGCAAGACCTTTTACCACTGCAATTGCTCTCAAAGTCGTTTCACCCATCTCGTCAATTTCAAAAGAACCATCATATTGCTGACTATCCTCTGTCGGATCAGAGCCATCGGTTGTATAATACAATATCGCATCATCGTATCCATCGGATATTTCGACATCTGCATAACTACCAAATACACTTGCATCTATATATGGCTTGGGTGCTTTTTTTATAGTTACCAACTCTGTAGCTATTTCATGCTTTGCACCGGACATATAATTTGCAACTGCTTTTATTTTGTAAGTCCCTGCCTCTTTTAGCTCAAAACCATCTCCTGAATAATGTTCTCCGGAATATGGATCAGAACCATCTATAGTATAATATATACTATCGTTTATATCCGTAGCATAATCTTCCTGCGAAGAATTGTTTCCTGCCCCTTTAATTTTTTGTTTCACTGTCACTTCTTCTTTTTCATAGCTATCCGCTGACATAGTTACTTTGCAGCCACCATAAATATCACTGGTGCTAATGTTTACAGATGTAACTGTATATGTTGTTTTGGTTACTTCATATCCATCATCATCCAATATTGTTTCATTTTGTGCAAATGCAGTTGCGGGAAATATCAAATTCACCGAAATTAAGGCAACAACAGCCAATTTATAAGGTATACGCATATAAAACACCTCCCCTTGTCAAATACAATCATTTAAAATGATAACCTGCTGAAAATGTTCTGAATTTTTTACCATTGCGATAAAGTGTATTTTTTTCGATTGTATATGTACCATTAGATACAACAACCTTACCATCCCAATTACCTTCGGCAACCTTTAATGAATTACCATTTCTTGAAATAACAACAAACCAATGTTGTGTATTTGTAACTTTAATTACATCTCCGGCTCTTATATCTCCCGGATTTTTGAAACTTGTTCCGCTTGTTGGTGAATTTTTACCGAAAACATACTTCACAAAATCTGCGGCATACGCACAGCAACCTGAACAAGAATAGCTTGAAAGAATAGGTTTCTTAGATGCACCCCAAGTTGCACCGTTTTTATAATCGGATTTACTCAAAAACGCATTTACTTTTTTGATATAATCGGAACTGCCCGATTCACCTTCATTTACCTTTATCCAACCCATCTTATATCCACCTGAAATCGGATAAATTATTTGCTTATAACCATTCTTTTCGTAAATTGTATAACAAACATCACCTTTTGACACATATCCGAGTTCTGTTTCACCGTCGCTTCTTCTATATGTTGTTTGCTGTGATGCTGCTTTCCATTTCTCGATTGCTTTATCTATCGTTCCGTTTGTTACAGCTGATTTTTCAATATAGCCTGTTTTGGTTCCATTTTTTATTGGATATGTTACTTTTAGGCGTGAACCGCTGTAACCATCTATTGTAATCAAATCATCTGCATATATTGTACCGTAACTTCCATCTTGTGATTTTGCATCCTTGTAAACTTTCGTATCGTTTTTTGTTGTTAGTACGTATGTTTTTATACCTGATGTTGCAGGCCACTTTTCTGATGCAAATACAGCACTAATCATACAAAACAACGCAACAGTAAATGTTATAAAACCAAATAATTTTTTTGCCATGGAAATTCCTCCGTTTCTCATAAATATCAACTCTTAATTAACTGAAATATATCCACTGAAATAATGACCTTCCCAAGTCAACTTACCATACACACCCGTATCTAATTTTTTGTTAACGAATGAATACGTCCTCTTTTTAACACAATCGTCACTTGTATTACCTTCTATCAAAGTAATACTATTCTTAGACTTATCCACACCGTATACAATACCTACATGATGTGTATCTTGAGTTCCCTCAGAGAAGAATATAACATCATTTTTCTTAATGGAATTTATTGCATTTTCACTCCAAGTGTGATATGAATTTGAACCACTCTTCATATCATTGCAATTAGCCGTTTTAGGAACTTTTTTTGTTGGAACACCTGATTTAGCCACACACCAACTTACAAATGAAGCACACCAAGGTTGATTATTTGCACCTATCCATTTACCGTATTTTGTGTTATCTCCGCCATCTGACTTATATCCGACTTCGTTGGCAGCCACATCAGCAAGACTTCCACTACCTTCTGTTATTGTTGAATCAGCTTTTATCCAACCCATTTTGTAGCCACCTGAAATAGGATAAATTATCTGCTTATAACCATTCTTTTCATAAATCGTATAACAAACATCACCCTTAGATACATAACCAAGTTCCGTTCCTCCGCCACTTCTTCTGTAGGTTGTTTGTTTTGATGTTGCTTTCCACTTCTCTGTTGCCTTATTTATTGTTCCGTTTGTTACAGCTGATTTTTCAATATAGCCTGTTTTTGTTCCGTTTTTTATAGGATATGTTACTTTAAAACGTGAACCACTGTAACCATCTATTGTAATCAAATCATCCGCATATATAGTTCCGTAACTTCCATCCTTTGATTTTGCATCCTTATAAACTTTTGTATTATTTTTTGTGCTTATAACGTAGGTTTTTATACCCGATGTTGCCGGCCATTTTTCTGCGGCAAATGTTATACTTTGCATTATTATTGCCACGCAAAGCAATGTAACCGTAAATGTTACAATGTTAAACAATTTTTTTAACATAAAAACTCCTCCGTTTCTTTTAAAAATAAACAACGGTAATTAAACTTTAATTATATATAACTGTTCTTGTGTTGTTGTCCCAACTCACAGCTATACCTAAAGCCTCTCCCAAAGCTTTGAAGGGAACATACATACGACCACATTTTATTTCTGCAACAGCCCCGTTATCAATTGTTTCATTTGCTCCATCAATAGTCATTATGTTTGAACCTGCTTCAAATTGTATTACCTCTTGTCCACCATCTGCTACACAAGAATTGTAGCCATTTTATCACTAACACCCCACAAAATCTCCCTCTTTGATGACTATTTATCACCTCCTGCATCTTTACAACCACACCAAATATATCATAAATCCAACGATATATCCCTACTAAAGTATACTTTTTGACGGTGTATTTTTGTTGCTATTTTTCGGGTGTTTTCTTGTTGACATTTTACTAATTTAGCGGTATAATATCAGCATAAGTTATATAGTTTTACCATCATTATTAAAGTATACTTTATCAGGGATTTTTGTTAATATTATCCAATCAATGCACAATGCTATAACAAATAATCACTCACACCTTTTAACTTACAGACAATATAGCGTAAAAAAAGGATAACCAACAAACACATGGTTATCCTTTTCTTTTTATAAAATATAATCTTTTTAAATTCGTATTATATATCTCTACCCCTTATAATAATCGGATCGCAATCAAAAGAGAATTTCTCAATCACATTAACATCCTTGCCGTAATAAGAACCGGCATACGTCAAAACCACACCGGACATAACCGTAATCACGCACAGCAATGCACTAAGAAACTTTTTCATACTCGACACCTCCGTAAAAACATTGCCAAGTCATATATAACCCTACATCATTAATTATTAAATATAGCTGTTCTTGTAGAATTATCCCAACTTACGGCAACTCCCATAGCTTCACCTAAAGCTCTGAAAGGAACGTACATACGACCTTCTTTTATTTCCGCAGTTGCACCGTTATTAATCGGAATTGTCACGCCATCAACCACCATTTTATCGGAATCTACCGTAAACTGTATTATTTTCTGACCGCCAACGGCAGCATAAAGAATTGTAGCCGTCTTTGAATTGTCATCCCACATAATTTTGTTATCTGATGAATCAGCATCCATTCCGGTAGCCACAGCAACAAACCTAAGAGGAACCATCACAGAATTGCTTGACGGCTGAACATAGGCAGGTGAAGCAACTTCAACAGGTTCGTCATTTTTATATGCTATATCACTTCCGACAGGTATCTTTATTGTGTTACTTGACGTGGCAACTGATTTTGTGCCTTGTGACATTATCTTGTTATAAGTTGTGCCGCTGTTGTCCTCGGAATAAAGTGTGATTGTGCCGCTTGACTTGTCATAATACTGCGTATTTTGGAAAAATTCGGTAGCAAGGCATCCCGGATTGCCGTAATCTCCCATAGAAACCCTAACCATTTTTACGGTTACGGAATTTTGGTTAAAAGTTACAGAACCGTTGCCTGAATTGCCAAAATTATCTGTCCAATCAAAATCCGCACTATTGCCGTTTAAATCAGCTGTAACCAATCCGCTGTCATATATTTTTATTCCATCACCGTAAAGATAGCTGATAACAAAACTTATCTTGGAATTATCAACGGAAACCACCCCAAGAGAATAGTCATCCCCCACCGAATCGGGCGTGAAATCAAGTGAAAATATTTCCATAAAATCCGTATTTTCTTCATCATATCCAACATACTCTGCGTATGCGGAAACTGTTGCCGACATAATCATCAACGTACATAACAATAAACTAAGTAATTTTTTCATACTATACCTCCTTAAAAAATACTATACATGAATTCCACATTTCTTGGTCAGTACACCGCACAGCCTCAAATAATGATTCGATAGCTTACTCATCAAAAATCATAAGGCGACTCGCCTTATATACTCGCAAGTTATCTCATCACTTTCTATACCACACAACAGCAGTGTGCAATGTACATAACTTATATAACAAATATAGCACTTCTATAATAAATTGTCAACAAAAATCACGAAAAATATCACAAAAATTAAATCTTTAAAATGCAACTTTATCAATAATTTTCGTTGATATCTTTCAATTCGTGCACAATCCTATAGTAAGTGGTTTCACACACACCCATTTCAGCCATCGCTTCCTTTTGAGTTATCTCCCCTCTTCTGAACATTGCATAAAGCTCGGCGTAGTCCTCAGCCTTATATTTTAAAGGTCTGCCGAACCTCACACCTTTCAACTTCGCCGCCGCTATGCCCTCTGCCTGTCTTTGCCTTATGTTCACCCTCTCATTTTCCGCAACAAAGCTCAATATTTGCAGCACCAAATCACTTATGAAAGTGCCGAACAAATCCTTGTTTTTGGTGGTATCCAGTAGAGGCATATCAAGCACACGTATATCCGCACCCTTTGTTTGCGTTATCTTCCTCCATTCCGATATAATTTCCGTATAGTTTCTGCCAAGCCTGTCTATGCTTTTCACAACTATCACATCTATTTTTACCCTCTCTTTAATACAATCTCCAGTACCGTGTGCAACCACCGTGTGCATACCGTGTGCATTTTGGCTTACCGTGTGCATACTCAAATTATATGGGTTCAAAAAAGCACCCAAGACCGAAGTCCTGAGTGCCGTTTCTTATGCTCTTATCTCTGTGCCGTCTTTGAATGTAAACACTACATTATCTTTTGAATGAACCGTAATACAATCCAGTAAACTTCCCCAAAGGTTATCATCAAATTCGGTAATCGTGTCGCTTTGCTCTTTTATCGTTTTGATGAAATGCCCCAATGTTTCATACCTTAATTTGCGGTTATTTATCTCCCGTTCTAAATCCTCGTAACTTGCCTTTGCAATATCATATTCTCTTACTAAATTGTCATAGCGTTTTTGATACTCGGTTTGATTTTGTGCTACTCGTGCATTTTCGTCAATGCAGTTCTGTATTTTCTCAACAAGATGCGTTATCTCGGTGTAAGTTTTTTCTTTCTTATCTTCAAGGATTGATGTGTCGGTTAGAGTTTGTCTTACAATTTCCATATTGCTAACTATTTCTCTTTTGTTGGAAATCAGTTTATTTATAACTGCCACAAACATTGATTTTATTTCTTCCTCATAAAAATGCGGTGTCGTGCATTTATCTTTAAATTTGCTGTTGCATTGATAAATTACCCTACGGTACTTGCTGTTGGAATGCCATACCTTTGCACCGTAATTGCCGCCACATTCTCCGCATTTTATTTTTGATGAAAACATATCAACTCCGCTATATCTGCCTTTTCCTTGTTTTCTCTTTTCAAATTCCTGTTGTACCATTCCGAAAATTTCTGCTGATACAATACCCTCGTGGTTGTTCTCAACATAATATTGCGGAATTACACCGTTATTCTGTTTAACCTTTTTAGTAAGAAAATCTACGGTATATGTTTTTTGCAATAAGGCATCACCTTTGTATTTTTCATTGGTAAGAATACTTTTAACCGTACTTTGATTCCATTTTTCTTTTCCGCAAGGCGTAAGTATCTTCTCCTCTGTAAGTTGCTTTGCTATTGCGTGTGGTGTTAATCCTTCAAGAAAAAGTCTGTATATTTTTCTAACAGTTACCGCTTCGTCCTCGTCAATCACAAGGTTTCCGTCAGTTCCTCTTTTATAGCCTAAAAACATACTAAACGGAACACTAACTTTACCGTCTGCAAATCGTTTTCTGTGTCCCCAAGTTACATTCTCCGATATTGAACGGCTTTCTTCTTGGGCGAGGCTCGACATGATGGTTAGTAGCAATTCCCCTTTACCATCGAAAGTCCAAATATTCTCCTTTTCAAAATAACATTCAACATTCTTTTCTTTCAGTTTTCTTATGGTTGTAAGGCTATCTACCGTGTTCCTTGCGAACCTTGAGACACTCTTTGTTATTAATAAATCAAATCTACCGTTAAGAGCATCATCCAACATATTTTTAAATCCCTCTCTGTGGGCTGTTGATGTTCCGCTGATTCCTTCATCGGTATATACGGAAATAAACTCCCAATCATCTCTGCCCTTTATGTAATTAGTATAATAATCAATCTGTGCTTCATAGCTTGTAAGCTGTTCTTCCGAATCGGTGCTTACACGGGCATACGCCGCAACACGGCGTTTTCGTTGTTGATTTATAGGTTCTGAGGTAAAACGATTTTTTACAGCAGGTATTGCCGTCACTCTTTTTGTTTGCATATTAAATTACCCTTTCTTCTATATTCCCTTTCACGTGATATATATTTCCTCGTTTCTTTATTGCCGTCAATGAAGTGGAATGTAACCATTTCTCCATAAACCGAGATGTGCGATAATTTTTCACACATAATTGCTGAATCGAACTCCTTTATTCCGATTACTTCGGCTACCATTTCTTTTAGCACCACATCTTGCATTGCCATAGGTCTTGGTCCTTCTTTTTTATGTTCTACCTTACTATGCATATGGCAAAACCACCTTAACTCCTTTGTGCCATCTGCAAATGTTCTGAGTTTACCCGAAAGATTCTCTCCGCAAACTTCACATTTAATAAATAACGATAGGTCATAACGCCAAGTTTTCATAGTTTTCCTTGATTTATATACTTCTGCGTGTTCTTTTTTTTGCTTCTCAGACCATTGAGCCTTTCTGATGGGATAATCAGGCTTTACATAATTACTATCATGAAACAGAAAACTTGCACTTTCAGCCACACCGTTTTTTATCTGAACCCCATACCTTGTGACAAACTCTTGCTGTGCCTTATCATAAGTTTCTTGTGTGATAATTGCCGGGTGAGTGTTCTCCGCATAATACATTGGTAATTGACCATCATTCCTTTTTTGCTTATGTGTGATACAATCTTCTACATAATATTTTTGCATTAAAGAGTTGCCTGTATATTTCTCATTTCCAAGCATTTTTCTAATAACACCATTTGACCAATTTTTCCCATAATAGGATTTTATGTTTGCGGCGTTTAATTTTATAGAAATCTTATAACAAGAATCACCTTCTAAAAACCATTCAAAAATTTGTCGTACAACCTTTGCTTCCGTTTCTTCTATAACAAAACTTCCATTCTGTAATCGATATCCGTAGAGAATACTATTCATTGGCTTACCGTTTTTATATTTCTTTTGAATTCCCCATTTGCAATTCTCAGATATTGACCTACTTTCTTCTTGGGCAAACGAAGCGAGTATAGAAAGCATAACTTCTCCATCCGCAGAAAGTGTATTTATATTTTCTTTCTCGAATCTCACCTCAATTCCCAAGTTCTTTAAATGTCTTACTGTTTCAAGCAAATCCACCGTATTCCTTGCAAATCTACTGATTGATTTTACTAAAATAATTTGTATTTTCCCATCCTCGCAATCTTTCAACAGTTCTTGAAATTTGCTACGCTTTAATGTTCCTGTGCCACTTATTCCGCTATCAGCATATACACCGACATACTCCCATTCGGGATTTTTCTGTATCAACTCGCTGTAATAGCTTATTTGAGCTGAAAGCGAGTGTTTCATTCGGTCTGTTTCCATAGAAATTCTCGCATAAGCAGCTACTTTTTTCTTTTCTTTAATAGCCGGTATTCTTGGCTCTATTTTGCTGATTTTACGCATAAAACCACTCCTTTCCTACCTATTAATCACTCTAAAGACGGCTTATTGCAAGCAATTATCGGAATATAAAATGCCCAAAGTTGGGTTGTATTTCTTTAGGAAAATTGTATCAATTTCAGCGTATTCATCCTTTGTTATCAAGCCGTTTTTAAGCATCAGCTTTACCTTGTTCATAGTAAGCTGATACATTTTTTCGCTTTTGAAATCAAACATTAATAATCACCGCCTTTGTAACGGTCTGCTACATAGCAGTCAAAACTACAATACTTTCTTTCATTTCTCGCATAATCTACAAAAGTTTTATTGCAGACAGTGCATACATATTTTATTGCAGTTTTCCTGTTTATCTTGGATTGGTTTTCTTTCCAGTATTTTTTTCGGCAGTTATCACAGCAAAAACTCTTAGGCTTTTTGCTGCCCGTTTGAATTATCACTTCGCCGCATTGTCTACACACGCTCTTGTTTATTTTTGTTTTCTGAGTCTTAACCTCTGTCAAATTGTTTCTTCTGCAAAAGGACTTGACGGTATTATCCGATATGCCAAGTATCTGTGCTATTTTTATATATCCGCAGCCTTGCTGTCTTAATTCCTTAATTTGTGTTTTTTGTTTTTCTGTCATATTAGAAAACACCTCCTACCTTATAGCCTTGGCAGGAGGTGTAATTGGACACTTTTTATTCTTTTTTATAAAATTTACATTCGTATCCGTCCGCTCTAAGCAACAAACCCTCTGCCCACGGAGGTGTTCTGCCCATCTGCTCACAGACCGCATCAAGCGACATACGCATATCTGCTTCAATAATAAGCTCATCGTGTACATGGGCAACGATGGAACAATTCCTTAAAGTTTTCATAGCATAAAGCAATATATCCCTTGCTATTGCCTGAACGATATTCTCCACAAACTTCGGACCGTAGCTTTCTATTCGTTCCCATTTCTTTGTTGCACCTATGCCTTCATAAGTCACGGACTCACCGCCGAATTGGTTTAATCCCAACCTCGGTTTTACATACGCAAGGTTTCTGCCCGATGGCAGTGTAATGAAAAGCATACCGCTTTTGTAAAATATTTTTATACCTTTGACCTGTGCCGATGTTCGTTCTGTAACAACTCGTTTCACGGCATCGTCAATATCCCACCAAAGCCTTACAATGTTTGGATTAGCACTTCGCCAAGAGTCAACAAGCGGTTTCAATTCATCTTCCGTCAATCCCATATCCAACGCACCCATAGCTTTTAAAGCACCAACCGAGCCGCCGTAGCCAAGGGCGAGTTCTGCGATTTTGCCTTTTTGACGGAGATGTCCGTTAATGCCGTTCTTTTCAACAGGCACTTTAAACATCTGCGATGCCGAAGCACAATAAATATCTCCGCCGTTTCTGAAAACCTCATCTCGCCATTTTTCACCCGCAAGCCAAGCAATCACACGGGCTTCAATTGCCGAAAAATCTGCAACAATTAATTTATATCCGTTCTGAGGTACAAAGGCTGTCCTTATCAATTCAGACAACACATTGGGAATGTTATCGTAAAGCATATTCATACTTTCAAAATCACCGCTTTTAACTATATTTCTTGCCTCTTCAAGGTCTGATATGTGGTTCTGTGGTAAATTCTGCAGCTGAACCAATCTTCCGCTAAATCGACCGGAGCGGTTTGCTCCGTAAAATTGAAACATTCCTCTTGCTCGTCCGTCTTTGCAGACAGCATTCTGCATAGCTTGATATTTCTTTACGGAGGACTTAGCAAGCTGCTGTCTGAGTTCAAGCACCTTTGCCAGCTTTGGCGGTGCTGTTTTTAGCAATTCCGCAACAGCCTTTTTATCAAGTGAGTCTGTTTCCAATCCGTGATTTAAAAGCCATTCTTTCATCTGAAGTACGGAGTTTGGATTTTCAAGCTGTGTAATTTCCTGCATACTCCTGTTTAACTCTGCCTTTGTCAAGCTGTCAAACTTAATTGCATTTTCGGCAAACTGCATATCAAGAGCAATCCCTCTGTCGTTTATCTCTTGGTCGAGATGGTACTCGTCCCATATAAATTCGGGTACGGGAAAATTCTGCAGTTTCTTTTGTATATTCATTTCAACCTCAACATCTCGCTTGTTATAAATCTTAAACAACTCCCATTTATCCGTTGCGTGGTATGGCAGATTTCTTGTTCTGCCGCCGTTTATCTTAGTTGGCTTGCAAGGCACACAGAAATATCGAATAAGGCTTTTACCCTCATCAAGTTTCTGCTCCTCTAAGCCAAGCACAGCACCGACACCTTTAAGCGAAAGAGGTAAGCCCATATAAGCCGACCATATCATCGTACATCTCCACGAGGACGGTTCGAGATAATTGCTGTCTGTGTATTCAACAGTTGTGTAGCTTAGCTTATCGGGATAATATTTTCTGAGGTATGCAGATAAACAGATACGCTCAAAAGTGCAGTTAAATGCCCATTTAGTAATGTTTTCATCATCAAAAGCATTGATGATTTCATCGGGTATTTTTTCACCCTGTGCCAAATCAATAACCACAACATCACCACCATCAACAGCGTATCCAAAAAGCAGAATTTCAAAATCCTCGCTTTCACAATACTTGTACACACCGCACTTTGAGAGGTCTACACTCGAAAAAGTTTCAATATCAATACTCAAATTTTTCATTTGCAAACCCTTTCCTTAAACGGAGGTAAAAAATACCAAACACCTGCACTTGTTCGTTTCCTTTTTATCCTCGTATTATCTTTTGATATATCTGTAAGTTCTCTCCCTAATGAAGATGTCGTATATCCGTAAAACAAATCCGGATTTTCCAATATCAAATTTATTACTCTTTTCCAATCCCACATTTCAATTGGTGCGGCAAAATCAAATAAGCCTAAAAACTCATCTTTTTCAATTTCTTGTTGTGATGTATAGTTCATAAGTTCGTCTACACAATCCATATACATTCTTTTTCTGTCAGACTCTGATGGGTCGCACAACTCAGCCAATCTAAGAAGAAATTGTATCTTTCTGCATATATTCATTTTAAGTCACCTAACTTTCCTTTTATCAGAGGTCAGCTCTTTCGAGCCAACCTCCCAAAATCAATTATGAAAGAAAATCATCATCTTCCACGGTTTCAAAATCGTCTGCCGCATTACTTCTGCCGCCGAGTGATTCTCCGTCCTTCAGCTTCTGAATATTACCCAAGCCGACAGCAATACCCTTATTGCCGTTAGCAGAGTAGGCATAGAAGTTTACGGAGATATTGCCGTAACAACCGCTGTATACCTCGCTTGTGTCCAAAATAGGCTGAACCTTATTGTCTACAACCTGTGGCTTCTGCTTTGAATTTGCATTAAAGAAGTATGAACCGGCATAAGCCTCGTCATCGGGTCTGTCAATATCCCCGTCACGCAACGGCAGCTTTAAGTTTGCCGGAACCTTACCGCCCCAAACAGACACGCTTTCCTTTTTCACCTGTTCAATAGCCGTCTTAATCTTATTGATGGTTGCCGTGTCACTCTTTGGAACGATAGCCGAAACGCTGTATTTCGGCTCACTTCCGTTAATGCCCGCAGGCTCCCAACAATTCAAATAACTAAATCTGCATGGTACAATCACTTTTACGCTCATTTAATTTTCCTCCTTAAAATCATCACATACTGTATTTATTTCGGGACGCTTGTCCGTCCTAATCACTAAAGTAGGTTTGCCCTGTGGTTTTTCGATAAGACCACCAAGCAATTCCTCAAATTTTGCCTTGCCGAGCAGTTTCGTCATTGCCGTTACTCCAAGGACTTTATGTTCATACGGGTCATAACCCTCTGCCTTTACTGTGTCCGCCACAGTATTTTCATTCACATACCTGCGGTTACTTCTGCCCTCAACCAACTTCCAATCAGTCCACTTTTTACCGCCGATGGCTGACTGTAAAGCATATTCCTTAACATCTGTCACCCAAGAAACCAATTCATCTGCCTTTGAAAGAATAACCTCAATCTCGGCATCTTCAAGCTGTGACGGAAGTTCAAACTCGTACTTTGCAAGCAGAAGATTGTACTCGGCTCTCTTTCTGCAAGTCGCCTTTGCCTTGCAGAATCGACAATGCTCTCCGGCTTTGAATTCACCGCCGCCGTTGTACGCAAGTTCTGCCGTAGGCTTTAACACATCATTCGCCCAGTTCAGAAGCTCCGTCTTTGATATGCTGTATGTACTGACATTTTCTCGCCTTGGCTGAAAAATTGTCATATTGATATTTTCAATATCGTAAATGCCGTCAAACAACTCCAATGCACCAAGGGCATAACACATCATCTGCGGATTGTTTTCAGCTTCAACAAGCACACCCTGACCGTGCTTGTAATCAATAACCGATAATGTGTTATCGGCAACAATTACGCAGTCACCCGTACCAAATCCCTCCGGCACATAATTTGAAAAGTCAAGCCTCTGTTCTATGAGTACCAACGGGTCAGAGCAGTTATTTTTTGCTTTCATATACTGTTCAATAACATACTCGGCATAGCTTTCCGCACAGTTTTCCATTTCTTCATCATAGTAAGAAAGACTCTTAGTCGGATTTTTAGCCTTAATTTCAAGTGCCTTTTTCAGCTTGTACTCGCAAAGGCTGTGTGCATCCGTTCCTTGCTGTGCGTAGTCGCTTGCAACATCTTCATAGCTTTCACAAAGCCTTGCAGACGGCGGACAGTTCAGCCATCTATGGCTTGATGATGCCGATAAAAGTGCGTGTTTACTCATCTTTTATACCCTCCGCATCTTTCAAAAGTGCTTCATACTTTGACGGGTCAACAGCCGACAGCTTGTCTACACCATATTTTGTAAGCAAAGCCTTAACTTCTGCCGTATGTCCGCTTTGTGACTTTTTGGCAAGTACAGAACGGACTTCCTCAAGGGTATACTTTTTCTGCGGAGCAACATTTTCATCTGTGCTTAACATTTCGGTAAATATATCTGCAATATTAATAATCATTTCTCCACAGCGTTTTAATTCCGCAATCTCAGCTGCAATTCTGCTCATACCGCTCATAAAATTTCTCCTTCCTTAATTTCTTGAATTGCCATTTCCTGAACCGTGTCACCGGGTACGATAATTGTCAGTTTCTGTTTTCTGCCAAAAAGCATACGCAGGATACGCTCTCTTACAGAAATATTGCGAATATTGACAATGCCGCTGATTTTCGGTTTCTTTGAAACACGAATAGTTAAATTATGTTCCATAATCTCACCTCTTTCCGAGGGGAATTTATCACCCTCTACTTATTAGCCTTGTGAGAACATCTTATTGGACACTTTTTTAAAAATTTTTTTCAAAAAAATAAAACCCATCAAGGAAAAATCCTCAATGGGTATAAAATCACTTTGTTTTCAATACAACTGTGCCGTTTTTATAATCAACATCAAACGCACCTGTTGCTGTTGCCAAGCTGCGTATCGGCACATAGTTACTGCCGTTGATGTTTACTGTTTCAACACTCGTTTCCTTATCATCCACAAGGATTTTAAGTTCCTTTGATGTGTTTGTGATGCTCGGTGTTTTTGTGTTTGCATCGTAGCCTATGTTAAAGCCGGCTTGTTCCAAATCGCTGATAGCAATGTAGTTCTTGCCGTTTTTGAGTATTCTTGCTGTGTTGTATTCTTTTCCGTTTATTTTTACTTTTATCGTTTCGACCATTTCACTGTCCTCCTCTGTTTTCGTTGTGGTAGTAGTTGTTGCCGTCAATCTTGCTTTAAAAGCACTCCATTCCGCACCGTTTCTTACATACGGTTCGGGGCAGACTTTGTGAGTTACATCATAGTGTCTTACAACATTTGAAACGGGAATGTTATACTTTTTCATAAGCATTTTTGTGAGTTCCACAGCATTATCTACCGTCTTTGGCTTGAAAGCGTAATTGCCGTTTGTTATGTATGAGCAAAGCTCAATGCCTATGCTGTTGCTGTTCCTGCAGCTTGAATGGTAATACTTATTTGCACCGCAATGCCAAGCTATGTTTTTATCCTCTATGGATTGATAGATGTTGTTTTCATCTACAAAATAGTGTGCAGACGCACCTCGATATGTTTTAAAATAATTTGTATTGCCATAAGCCGTATCGCCGTTATTGGCGGTGTAATGTATGACGATAAACTTTATTCGGCTTATAGTTCCGACCTCATAATTCTGCGTTGTTAAATTCTTTTTAA
>CAZUXS010000021.1:0-20539 GCA_964624605.1 uncultured Lachnospiraceae bacterium
GCGGAGTTTGTGATACATACGCATGATGATAAGTGTTACGTAAACGGAAATTTTGTTTGTCAATTGGACGAACTTGAAGAGCACGAACACAGCGACGATTGTTATTCCGAAGCAACGGAGCTTGTTTGTGATTTGGAAGAAAGTGAGGGGCATACACACACGGATGAGTGCTATGAAGTCACTTTGGGCGACTTGATTTGTGATGATACAAGCGAAACACATGAACACGATGACAGTTGCTATGAACAGGTTGAAGAACTTGTGTGCGGGCAAGAGGAAACGGAAGGACACACGCACGATGAAAATTGTTACAACAAGGTGAAGGAGCTTGTTTGCGACCTGCCGGAAGCGGTGGAACATAAGCACAGTGACAGTTGTTATCAAAACGGTATTGTCAGCTGCGGTCTGCCCGAAATAATAAAACACCAACATACCGATGAATGTTTTGAAAAGGTAACAATAGTCGGCAGCACGGTTGCCGAAACGGTATGTGGCAAGGAAGAACATAAGCACACCGAGGACTGCTACAAGAATAACGAAGAAACAAGTGGCGGTAGCGGCGGTGGCGGTGGTGCTACAGTAAACAGTGAAATTACAACGGCAACGGATGGTGTAACGGAAAGCACCACGGCAGGCGCTTTAACGGAAGCGGTAACGGAAACAACAACGGCTCACGAGGATTTGGTATTCCCATATTCAGACGATAAGGTGAGCGGTATTATCACACTTCCGTGGAGTGAAGAATTGCCCGATGATTTGGAATGTACGGCTGTCAGGATAACGGATGATGATGAAAATTATCACAACATGGTTTCATCTGTAAGTAACAGTATAGAAAACGGCACAAGAGAAGTTGAAGATGTGCTTCTCTATAAATTGGAATGGAGCGCAGGCGAGGATACCTACGTCCTGCCCGAGGGTTTAACACCGACGATACAATTTACAATTCTGGACGTAAGTGAAGATACTTACATTGAGGGTATATTGATTACGGATTACGATGAAAGCCAAGATATCGATGCCGAGAATGTACCTATAAATAAGTTTTCAATAGATACCATTGATACGGATTTTCTTGATCCTTATTCATTGGATATTGAAAACGATGTTGAAAGTGAAGTTCCCGATATCGATGATGAAATTTTGACACCTTACAACATTGATATTGTGTCAGCCGATAATACCGACAGTAGCGTAGAGTTTGATTTGGACGGTGCGGAAATTTTCGCTTTTGCACTCGATAGTGAAACGGATTACGGCACCGGCGGTTATTATAAGAGGGTAACGGATACAAGTGAGTTTGACAGTTCAAAAACATATCTTATTGTGGCTCAAAACGGTATGAGGGTGATGAAGATAACAGACCCGGAGGTTGCCAAAAGAAAATTCAATACAGGCTACCCTTATGGTGTCGGTGATGGCTACATTGAAGCAACTGTACATAATTTCGGCAGCAGACCTGTCGAAATTCAAAGAGTGCCGACTTCTTTGGATTATGACACAAACAACAATCCGGAATATTTCAGAATTATAGACCCTGCTGATAATGATGCACCTGTTACACCGAGTTCAAGTGAATTTGATGGTATGTTTTGTAACTTTGATATGCGTTATGTTTCTTATGGCGTTTATATGATTAGAGCATTGGGAGCTAACGGTTATGTTACACCTTCAAATACACTTTCATATTACAGTGAAACAAGTGGCAGTTCAGCAAACTATAGCACCTATATTTCAAAAACTTACTTATCAGAAACAACTTGGTCTATAAAAAGTTATCTTTACAATTATGTTTATGATGGTTATGGTAATGTGATAAGTAACAGTTCACCGGCTTACGCATTCCTGTATTCCGATGGTAACGAAATTTTTCAAGCACCTTACGGATACACCTATAATAGTAGGGAAACCAATTTCCTCATATTTGAATATGTGCCAAACGATGTTGAAACAAAAAGCGATATAACGGCTGTGAAAGGTTTGGAAGAGAGCACATTGGAAGAAGAGGAAGAGGAAAGAGCTGAGAAAAAATCAAAACCCGATTGTGCAAAGTTTGTTGAAATAACAGGTGCAAAAACAATTGAAACCACTTTTGACGAAAAACATACACTTGACGGTGCAAAGTTGACAGCTAAGTCCGATCCTGCTTCTTCACTCATTGAAGATGAGCTTTGTGTGGATGACAGTAAATCCGACCTCGATGCTTTGTATGAAAAACAAAGCAATAATGACGGACGTCTTTTGACGGATAAATCCGTAATATATGGTGCGGATGACTATAAAGCAATAGATGTTTCGGATTATGAATCGGGAGATTTTTCCGTTGCTCTTTCAGCTTTGGGACAAGAATGGGGTACGGAAAATGACGAAGATAAAACACCTATTGATGTTGTGTTGATATTTGATGTTTCCGGCAGTATGACATTTTCCGTAAGTGATAAAGATTCCACGCCGAAATGGCAGGCGAGTGTAGATGCTATAAATGATGTTTCAAAGGAATTATTTGCCGCTAATGAGAAGAACAGAGTGGGAATAGTTGCCTTTTCAAACGCAGCGCTTGAAATATTGCCGATAGGAAGATATTCGTCCGATGACGGAAATATATTTACATATACAGCAGGCGACAATAAAACGCTGAAAATTTCGGATACTTTGTATGACGGAACGGACCCCGATACTCGTACCGCCTCAAGTTACAGAGGCGAGGCATTGTTTAATGCCGATTCGTATGGTACGGATAGTAACGGCCTTTGGACTGCAACATACACACAATGGGGTATTCAGAAAGGCTATGAGCTGTTTAAAGATGTTAAGGACACAACCGTATATTATCCAAGCATAGATAAAGAATATATACGCCAGCCCGTTACAGTACTTTTGACAGACGGTGACCCTACTTTCTGTACATTTAACTATATGAATCCCGAAGGCGGCCCTTGTTACGGAACAGGTTTGAGTAATGGTATTGAGGGTTATTATACGGTACTTTCAGCCAATTATTTCAAGAACATGATAAGCTTGCATTATAAGAGAAACTCTGTTTTTTACACTATAGGTATGGGTATAAAACCAAGCGGATACGGTACCTATTACGAAGAGGGCGAATTTTCTCTTGACAGATTTGTTATTGAACCCGATAACAGCTATATGCGTGCGGTTCTTGACCCTACCGAGGAAAATATAAATGCTTTGGATGATTACAGCAGATATTGGGAAAAGAACTACCGTGAGGATATGGAATACGCAGATAAGTTCAAAGAAGGTGCCGAACAATCAGCAAATGTATACAAGACAACAGGTCCGGTATTTAAACAATTGATTACCGGCAAGGATGAGAACGGAAATGATGTCGATGTCGGAAGCATATACGGAGATACCTGTTATGAGTATTATTCGGATAAAGTTGAGTACGATAGATGTGGCTACTGGTCAGGTCTGGGTTATTCGGAAAATAAGATATATGGTGTTGACAATCCGTACAAAGACGATTATGATTATGTTGATGAGGCTTATTTCGGACAGCTTGGCAGAAAGGATTTGGATTCAATATTTGAAAGAATATTGGAAAATATCCAGCTTAAGCCGAAATATGCTTATATCCTTAAAGAGGGTACAAACGTAGTTATAACAGACCCTATCGGTTCGGGTATGACCGTTAAGGGTGAACCCGTATTGAGATATTTTGGAACCAACTATACGGTTACGGACAAAGAGAACGGTGAGGACGATAACGGTACCTATACCGATTACTACTGGAAAGAAACAGTAAAGCGTGTTGAACAATCCGATGCAAAAGCCGATGATATGGATGTTGACTTGAGCACGGTTGTTGCAAGGGTCAGTGTGGATAAAACAACAGGCGACCAAACTGTGACACTCACAATTCCCGAAACTGCTCTCCCCGTATTCTATCCGGATTTAAACAGAAACTTCTATTATGAGGAACTTCCCGTAAGACTTATATACAGAGTCGGTTTGAGTGAAGCCGAGGAACAGAAGCTTGCGGATGAATACAAGGACGAGCAATATGTAAGCGGCACATACTATACCAACAAATACAGTGATGGTGCAGCTGCCACTGTTGTAAAATTTACACCGGAGACAAGTGACCCTTATTATAAGGATATGACAGATACGCTCACTTATCAAAAAGAGACCAACACCACCGATACGGTTGCCTATAACTTCTCCGAAAGTTATAATGCCGATACGGGTGAGGTAACACAGCTTTTAGGTAATAACGGTGTTCTTCAAGTTGAAAAGGGCGAAGTGGTTGACATAAAGGTTAAAAAGGAATGGAACGATAACGATACCACGCATCCCGATAAAGTCAATGTTGTACTTTACGTAAAGGGTTCAAAAACGGATAAAGATGGAAATAAAACTTCATTTGCACGTATTTGTGACCTTGCTCAGTTGAGTGATGACAACAATTGGGAATATACTTGGAAAAAGCTTAGGAGAGTAGAAGTCGATGATGACGGCAACACATATAACTATGATGTTTATTATGTGGGTGAATTGGCAATTGACGATTATATGCCGGTATACAGAGATGAAAATGATACAACTCTCGAAACAAGTTATATGAAGTTTGATGTAACTGCGGGAATGTCTAAATATTTGAATGACCCGAATTACAAATTCTCATATACGTTTGAAAGGGTTACATCGGACAATGATGTTTCAGCCTATTCACAGGATGATGATTCCGACTTTTTGGCAGACAAAAATGAGCAAACATACAGCGAAGAGGAACTTAAAGAAGAATTAGGCGGAGATATAAACATAGAACCTATGGTCGCAGGTTTTTATAAGACGGTGATTTTAGCGAATGTTGTGGATGCAACAAACGGTGAAGTGACAATTAAAAACGTCCAAACCTACAACCTGCCAAATGCGGGCGGTTGCGGTTACGTGATTGAAATTGCGGCAATAGCAATGATACTGTGTACACTGATTATGTGTATTTTAAAAAAATTAGGTTTAAACCGAAATAAAGGTTGATACCGATTTCTCGGAAAGGGGGCACTCTTTCCGAGAATTAAATGGGGGATATATAATGAAAAAGAATAAATTAAAAAAGACAATCGGAACAATTTTTTGTTTTTTGGGCATAATTCTTATTGCATTCGCCTTGATGATATGGGGCTACAATGTTTGGGATGACAAAAGAGCAGGTGATATTTCGGATGATATTGTGAACCGACTTGATGATGAACTCGGTAATTCCGCAAGCGGTTTTGACAACGAGGACCTTTATAAGAAGTATCCGGATATTGAAATGCCCGTGTTTCAAATTGATGGAAATGATTATATAGGGCAGCTTGATATTTCGGAGCTTGGCTTGACATTGCCTGTTATGAGCGAATGGAGTTATCCCAATTTAAGAATAGCACCTTGCAGATACAGCGGTTCCGCATATACCAAAAATTTGGTTATTGCGGCACATAATTACAGTAGACACTTCGGAAGACTTAAAAATTTGGAAGTGGGAAGTTATGTTGTTTTTACCGATATGGATAAACACAGATTTGTGTATACCGTTGGTGAAGTTGAAGAATTACAGCCGCAGTCAATCGAAGAAATGAAAGATAGCGGTTGGGATTTGACATTGTTTACCTGCAACAGAAGCGGAAGCAGAAGAATTGCCATCAGATGCGAAGAAGTGGAAGATTCCCCAGAAAAATGATTTAACAGCAAGATTTTCTTATAGAACACTTTAGGAACGAAGGACAGGATTATTCTTGTCCTTTGTTTTTGTAAAAAAAAGAGATTGCCGCAGTTGCAGCAACCTCATAAAAGTTTAAGATATCAATTTTATAACATCGTTGATAGCAATGAATACACCAAGTGCCATCATAAGCGCAAAGCCGACAAGATGAATTTTTCCCTCTTTTTCGGGCGGTATACGCTTTCTTGTGAAAAACTCCACAAAATAAATTATAAGGTGACCGCCGTCGAGTGCGGGGAGGGGCAAAAGATTTATTACACCCAAGTTTGCACTCAAAAGTGCGGTTAAATTACTCATTGTGATAAATACGGAAAATATTTGAATTGCTTTTGTTTCTCCGTACTCAACAGCCGCATCATATACCTCATCCACGGCAGCCGTTACGCCTATGGGACCCGACAGGTCACGCACGGAAACACCGCCTGTGAAAAGCTGTTCAAAGCTGTAAGCGGTAAGCTTTATCAGTGATATCATCTGCCAGTAGCCACCGGATACATATTCGTAAATCTGCCCACGCACCATACCGTCGGGGAGTTTACCGAAAAGAGGTGCTTTTCTTCCAAGCATAATGCCTATCATATAGTAATCGTAGCCATTATCGTTTATAAGCTCGGGCACAAGGCTGACAGTCACTTTTTCGCCGTTTCGATTTACAAGTATATTAAGTTCCTCACCCTGATGAAGAGCCTTGTAATAGTCTATATCATCGGATGTGTGAACTCTTGTGCCGTTGAGAGAAATAATTTTGTCACCCGCTTCAAGACCCGATGCCTGTGCAGGTGTGTCATCGGAAACCTCGGATACGGTTGTTGATGTGAGACCCGTGAGTGAAACAAAGAGAAGCATAATAATAAAAGCAAGCACAAAGTTCATCACGGGACCAGCAAGGCAAATTAAAAATCGTTTGTATACACTTGCATCGTTAAAACCGACCTTGCCGTAGGATTCACACTCCTCATCTGTATCATCAGCCATACGGCAGAAACCGCCGACAGGGAAAAGCCTGAGTGTGTACAGCGTTTCTTTAACATGAAAACCTAACAGTTTAGGTCCCATACCGACACCGAATTCCTGCACCCAAATTCCACATTTTTTAGCAACAATAAAATGTCCCCATTCGTGCAATATTACAATTATGCACAGAATGATTAAAGTTAAAATTACAGCCACAAAACTCCACCTCTAAATACAACTCTCAAAATATCAAAGCCCCGAGGTATACTCTCTTGCCCATTTATCGGCTTCAAGCACATCCTCCAAGGTATAATTATATTTTACAGTATATGCATTCATTGTTGTTTCTATAAGTTCGGGAATGTCAACAAATGCAATTTTTTCATCAATGAATCTGCCAACGGCAATTTCATTTGCCGCATTGAGTACGGCGGGCATTGTGCCACCCGTTTCAATTGCTCTGTAAGCAAGGGCAAGACACTTGAATTTTTCGGGGTCAGCTTCCTCAAAAGTGAGAGTGCCAACGGAGAATAAATCAAGCTTAGGGAAAGGATTGGGCACACGCTTAGGGTAGGTGAGGGCATATTGAATCGGCACCTTCATATCGGGTACGCCCATTTGAGCGATTACCGCACCGTCCTCATATTCCACTGCTGAGTGCACTATACTCTGCGGATGAACCACAACCTGTATCTGCTCCAAGCTCACATCAAAAAGCCATTTTGCCTCAATAACTTCAAGACCCTTGTTCATCATTGTTGCAGAATCAATTGTTATCTTTTTACCCATACTCCAATTTGGGTGATTGAGTGCATCGGCAAGGGTTACGTTTTTCAAATCGTCAACATTTCTGAAAGGACCGCCCGATGCGGTGAGCAAAATTCGTTTTATTTTGTTGCCCTCATTGCCTTGAAGTGATTGGAAAATTGCGGAATGTTCACTGTCTACGGGATACATTGCAACATTGTTTTCCTTAACAAGCTTCATAACAAGTTCACCCGAAGTAACAAGAGTTTCCTTGTTGGCAAGGGCAATGTTTTTGCCCGATTTAATGGCGGCAACAGTTGGCACAAGACCTATGTTGCCCACAACGGAATTCACAACAGTATCGGCTTCACTCATTGTTGCAGCCTCAACAAGTCCGTCCATTCCGCTGACTACCTTTACACTTAAATCGGATATATTTTTTTTGAGTTCAACTGCCTTTTCTTCGTTCATAACGCAAACAAGTTTAGGATTAAACTCTCTTATTTGTTTTTCAAAAAGCTCTATGCTTGTGTTTGCCGTCATACTCCAAACCTTAACATCGCCGAGATTGCGTATTACGTCCAAAGTTTGAGTACCTATAGAACCGGTAGAGCCTAAAATTGAAATATTTTTTGTCATTTAAAACACCTTCATCAGTTAAAGTTAATTAAGCACATAAATACATAAACCAATGGCACGGTGAAAAGCACACTGTCAAATCTGTCGAGCATACCACCGTGACCCGGCATAATTTTGCCGTAGTCTTTTATATTTGTGTATCGTTTTATTGATGATGCAGCCAAATCGCCAAGCTGTGCAAACACAGAGCCGACAGCACCCATAACGCAGAACATAGGTATGTTTTGTGAGGGCATATAGCCGAGAAGAGATGCACCGAAACAATATATGCCGCAAAGCAAAGCCGCACCGATTACACCTCCTATAGCACCCTCAATTGACTTGTGGGGGCTTAAAACGGGGGTGAGTTTGTGCTTTCCCAGTGCCGTGCCGGCAAAATATGCACAGGTATCGCTGCCAAAGGCACACAAAAAGGGTACCCAAGCAAGCACGATTGTGTTTGTTCGTATTGTGTAGAGACAGCCCAAAAGCACGCCGACATATAAAAATCCGAAAACGGTCACAGCCGCATCGTGAATATTTATATTTGTGTGAAAAAACACAAGCATTGTCAATATGAGCATAGTGGCAAGGAGTGCATATATCCTGATATAAAGAACATCTATGTTTGTATCAAGGAATATAATGTACAATATTTCCGTTATAAAACCTATGAAGTGAACGATTTTTATTTTTTTGGAAACAGCCAAATAAAGCTCATACATACCAAGGCATGATATAAGGGCAAGGGCAAGCTTTAAAAATACGCCGCCGCTGATTATAAAAAAAAGCAAAATAGGTATACCAACTATTGAAGAAATTATTCTTACAGCCATATAAAATACCTCATTTCTTTCCTTCGTCGTTTCTTCCGCCAAAGCGTCTGTCTATGCCACGATAATAGTCAATTGCGGCATTGAAATCATCAATTGTAAAATCAGGCCAAAGTTTATCCGTGAAATAATATTCGGAATAAGCTGATTGCCAAAGTAAGAAATTGCTTGTGCGGTATTCACCGCTTGTTCTTATTATAAGCTCGGGGTCGGGAATACCACCCGTATCAAGGTGTGAAGATATGAGCTGCTCGGTGATATCCTCGGGATTGAGTTTTCCGTCCTTGACTTCCTCCGCAATTTTTGTGAAAGCACGTCTTAATTCATCTCTGCCACCGTAGTTCATAGCAATGCGAAGATTTATACCAGTTCTGTTTTTAGAAATCTTTTTGAGCTTTTCAATATCTCTCTGTAAATCGGGGGAGAGGGCGCTGAGGTCACCCACGGAATCAACTTTGAGTGTGTTATTCTCGTTTTCAAGAAAATAACGGTTTATATATTCACGCAAAAGACCCATTATTGCGGAAACTTCTTCCTGTGACCTTTTCCAGTTTTCGGTTGAAAAAGCATAAACGGTGATATATTTCACACCGGAGTCTTTAGCATCCTTTAAAAGTCTGTCAAGTGCTTCCGCACCCTTTCTGTGTCCCATGGCTTTTGGGAGAAGGCGCTTTTTTGCCCATCTTCCGTTGCCGTCCATTATTATACCAATATGCTGCGGTACAGCATTGGCAGGTGATTTTTTAGCCATATATACCTCACAGTTTAATTATATACAAAATTACCCCCGCACAAGGGCTTGCCTGTGCGGGAGGGTGTTACTAAAATCAGATTGTCATTATTTCTTTGTTCTTAGCTTCGATAGCCTTGTCGATTTCCGCAACATACTTATCGGTAAGCTTCTGGATTTCCGTTTCAAGCTGCTTAAGCTCGTCCTCTGTTATTTCGTGAGCTTTTTCCTGCTTTTTAACTGCATCAACAGCATCACGGCGAATATTTCTGACAGCAACCTTTGAATCCTCGCCTTTTTTCTTGATATCCTTTGAAAGGCTCTTTCTTCTTTCCTCCGTAAGCTCGGGGAATACAAGGCGAAGTACCTTACCGTCGCTGTTAGGGTGAATACCTATATCGGACATATTGATACCTTTTTCAATAGCCTTAAGTGTGCTGATATCAAAAGGAGTTACAACAAGCACTCTTGCCTCGGGCTGTGAAAAGTTAGCAAGCTGATTAAGAGGCATTTCCATACCGTAAGCTTCTGCTGTAACTTTATCAAGCACGTGAGGGTTTGCTCTGCCCGCTCTGATTGTAACAAGGTCATTCTTGAGGGCGTTTACTGATTTGGTCATTTTTTCTTCGTAAATTTTTGTTTTTTCTGACATATTTTTGTCCTCCATTTTTATGATTATTTGTTTTTATACCGTAACGGTAGTACCTATTTTTTCACCGTTTGCTGCTCTCACAACACTGTTTTCCTCGGCAAGGCCGAAGAGTACCACAGGTATGCTGTTTTCATAGCAAAGGCTTGCAGCGGAAATATCTATTACCTTAAGATTTTTTTCAACTATATCCTTGCAAGGAATAGTATCAAACTTCTTTGCATTTGGGTTTGTTGCGGGGTCAGAGTCGTAAACACCGTCAATTGCCTTTGCAAAAAGTATTGCATCGGCTTCAAGCTCACAAGCACGAAGTGCCGTAACAGTGTCCGTTGAGAAGAAAGGCTGTCCTATGCCTGCCGCAAATATAGTCACCTTTCCCTTGTTGAGAGCCTTAACAGCCGCATCCTTTGAATACTGCTTTGTTAATGTGCCGACTTCAAACGGTGTCATAACAACAGCCTCAACGCCTTTTTGACGAAGTGCATCGGCAAAATACATTGCATTCATAATGGTTGCAAGCATACCGATTTGGTCAGCCTTTACTCTGTCCATATCGGGATTTGCACTTCTGCCTCTCCAGAAGTTGCCGCCACCGATTACAAGACCAACCTGTGTGCCGTTTTTAAGCACTTTTTTGATTTGGTCTATTATGGCAAATATTGTCTCATTATCAAAGCCTTTGCCGCTTTCGCCTGCAAGAGCTTCGCCGCTGAGCTTTAATATTACTCTTTTATACATAAATGTTACCTCCGTATTCTAATTGTAAATACACTAACACCATAATAGCATATTTTTTGATATTTGGCTATATGTTTTTTCGATTTTATGTGTAATTAATAAAATTTTTCTTTTATAAACCCGAAACGGACATCTCACTTAACATTATACTCGGGCTGCCTATACCCGATGAGTTGAATTTCAAATCGGAGGAGAGGGCGGTAATACCAAGCAATATATCATAGAAATTGCCTGCAACCGTAATCTGTTCAACCGGTCTTGTTATTTTTCCGTTTTCAACCAAAAATCCCTCGGCTGCAAGAGAAAAATCACCCGTTATTGCGTTCGCACCTGCGTGAAGTCCCTGCACGTCCGTGATTATGATTCCGCCAACAAGCTTTGATATAAGCTCGTCATAGCTTATACTTCCGCTTTTTATGTAAAAGTTTGTAACGGCTGTGCTTATTGTGCCTTTAAAGGAATATTTAAAGCCGTTGCCCGTGGATTTTACTCCGTCCTTATTTGCTGATTTGAGGTTATAAAGAAGTGTTTTGAGTACACCGTTTTCAATCACGTTTTTGTTGTATGCCGCAACGCCTTCACTGTCAAATGAAGTTGTGGTCATACCGTTTTCAAGGAGAGGTTCATCGGCAATTGTTATTATATCGGCTGCGATTTTCTCTCCCGTTTTATCCTTCAAAAGAGAAAATCCCTTTTGTGCATTTTCCGCATAAAAGTTGGAACTGAAACATTCCAAAATATCAGCCATAGCTTCATTTTGTATTATCACAGCCGTTTTACCGCTTTTAACGCTTTCGCCGCCAAGGCTTTCAATTACCTTTTTTGCTGCATTTGAACCTATTGTTTTGGGGTCTATATCGGAAAGTTTTCTGCCTATGCAAATTTCACCTTTTTCCTTAACGGCTTCATTTTCGCCACCCATAACCTCACAGTAGGCTAAAATGTAGTTTTCGTTTTCTTCAAGTTCAAGACCTTTTGTGTTGGCTATATATACTTTGCTTTCGCTTATGCCGACCATTGACTTGTTTACGCCGGTAATACGCTTATCATATTCATAAGCGGCTTTTTCCGTTTCAATAGCCATATTGAGAAGTGTTTCATATTTCACGGCTGTAAGCTCTTTGTTATATACGTTTACTTCGGTGTAGTTTTCATCACCCTTGTATATAAACTCCTTGTCCTCCGTGGTTATTATCTCGGCATTTTGCTTCGCATCGTCAACAATTTTGTCTATGAGTGCATAATCTATGCTTTCGCTATAGCTGTAACCCATATTGCCGTTATAAAGTCCACGGAAACAGAAACCGCCTGTGCTGCTGTTGCTGTATTTTTCAAGCTTACCCTTATATGCACTCACGTTGAAACTTTCACCTATCTTAAGATATATTTCACATTCCGTAAAGCCCGCTTTATCGGCAACTTCAAAAAGCTTTGTTTTAAAATCACGTATATCCATCATCCACGACCTCCGACTGTTATTTTTTTGACTCTGAGCATAGGCTGACCTACACAAACGGGTATACTTCCGCTTGATGCACCGCACATACCCTCCGCAAGTGCAAGATTATCGGATACCATATCTATATCCAAAAGCACCTCGGAACCCTTGCCTATGAGGGTTGCACCTCTCACGGGTTCGCAAATTTTGCCGTTTCTTACTATATAAGCCTCGTTTACGGCAAAGTTGAAATCACCGCTTGCGGGATTTACGGAGCCGCCGCCCATATATTTTGCATAAAGACCGTATTCCGTGGAAGAGATGATATCCTCCTTTTTGTCACTGCCCGCAGCTATGTAGGTGTTTGTCATTCTTGAAACTGGCACAAGCTTGTAGCTTTCACGTCTTGATGAACCCGTAGGCGGCATATTTATGAGTGAACCGTTATATCTGTCCACCATATAGCCTTTGAGTATACCGTTTTCAATGAGCACATTCTTTTGTGCCGGTACACCTTCGTCATCAATATTTATTGAACCCCAAGAACCGTTTATTGTGCCGTCATCGATTGCGGTAACTTTTTCACCGGCTATTTTTTGACCTATTTTACCGCAGAATACGGAGGCGTTTTTGCTTATTGCGGCAGCTTCAAGACCGTGACCGCAAGCTTCGTGGAAGATTACACCGCCGAAACCGTTGTCTATTATTACGGGTATTTTACCGCTTGGGCACTCGCCCGCTTTGAGCATAGTCACGGCACTTCTTGCCGCTTCTTTTGCCACGTTGTTTATTGATATGCCGTCAAAGAATTCAAAGCCTTTGAGTGCACCGGGACCGAAATATCCGGTTTGTTTTTCACTCTCATTTGAGGCAACCGCACTTACAGCAACTCTTGTACGCACACGTCTGTCACTTGCCCAAAGTCCTTCGGAATTTATTATAGTAACATCCTGTATTGAATCCATATAGCCTAAACTCGTTTGAGTTATGAGTTTGTCATAGCCAAAGGCAACATTGCCCGCATCGATGAGAATATTTGCGATATCCTTTTTCTTTACGGTATCGGGCATAATCTTAATGTTGTTTTTGCCCGTGTAATCAACCTCGTTAAAAACAAGGTTGCCTATTTCACCTTTTGAGCCGATAGCCGCAGATGCATTTTCGGTTATTTTCAAAAGATTTTCTCTTTCAAGATTGTTTGTGAATGTGTAAATAACTCTTTCGCCCTTTATAAGCCTCAATCCAAGACCGAAATCAACACCGCTAAGTGCCTTTTCAACCTTGCCGTTTATTACGTTTATACTGTTTTTTGCATTGTTTTCTATAAATATTTCAACAAAATCCGCACCGGCTTTTTTGCCCGTGTTTATTATTTCTTCAGCAAGAAATTTGTTTAACATTTTGTACCTCCGCAATATTTTTTTTATTTTTTTCATTATAACACAAAAATACCTCTTGATAAATACCCAATTTTATATTATAATGGAATTAAGTTAAGCGGGCTTGACTTGCTTGCTTAAAAATTTTTATACGGAGGTGCTTTAATATGGCATATCAGATTAGTGACGATTGTATCAGCTGTGGTGCTTGCGCAGGCGAATGTCCTGTAAGTGCTATTGCAGAAGGTGATGGCAAGTACGCAATCGATGAGGCTACTTGTATCGAGTGTGGCGCTTGTGCAGGTGTATGTCCTGTAGGTGCTCCTCAGAACTAAAAAATTGTTCAAAAAGGGCTGTGTATCTTTTGATACATAGCTTTTTTTGTTCAAAAAATTCGGTGAATACAAATATGAGTATTGCTTTAATGGTTGATAGGTGGGGGTAAAATGCGAAAATCAGGGTGAGGCTGTTCCCTTTGTTTTTCGCCTCATCCGTCATTTTTGCTTTGCAAAAATGCCACCTTCCCCGTAGGGGAAGGCTAGTAGCGGCTTCGCCGCTAAATGTGTAATTATCGCACAACGGTGGTTTTTTGTGGCAAGCTTGCCCCAACCACACCCATACGGGTGGGTGCAGGGGCAACCCGCCACCGTACTCCGCTGAGCCGTCGCACTTTAGCCCCTGCCCGTTAGGGGTTCGGGGCGAATCTAGTTTCAAAATTACAAAGTAATTTTGAAATCCCGTAGGGATTCGCAATTTTGCTTCGCAAAATGCGAACCACCCGAGGTTTTTGGTTCTTTTTGCCCTCAAAAAGAACAATCCCTCCTAAGGATTTAGGAAAAGTAAATTTCTAAAAAGAAATACGTATAACACTCCTAGTTTTACACCATCCCTAATTTTTGCAAAGCAGCTCCTTTGTAACTAACGTAACATTATAAAATTTCCCACAAAAAAACTTCGGTGAGTACGATTAGTCACCGAAGCATTTTTTTGTTTACCATTATTTTATTTTCTAAAAAAATAATTATTTATTTTCTTTTGCAAGTGCCTGATATGCAAATGCGGCGAGTGCACCGCCGACAAGAGGTGCAACTATAAACACCCAAACCTGTGACAGGGCTGTTGTATCCTGACCGCAGATTGCCATCACAAGTGCAGGGCCGAAACTTCTTGCAGGGTTTACGGATGTGCCTGTGATTGGTAAGCCGAGGAGGTGAACAAGTGTAAGAGAAAGACCGATTACAACACCTGAAACGGAGCTGAAGCTTTCCTTACTCGTAACACCACAGATTGCAAAAACAAAAATAAATGTTAATACAATCTCGGTAAGTATTGCACCGGCAACGTTTACGTTGACCTGTGATGCAACCTCATAGCCGTTTGTACCGAGTCCGTATTTTGTTGTGAATATTGCAACAAGTATGAAAGCACCTACGATAGCACCTAAAAACTGTGCAACAACATAGCCGATAAACTCTTGAACGGTCATCTTTTTGTTGATGAGCATGGCAAGTGAAACGGCGGGATTAACGTGACAGCCCGATACATTGCCGATTGAGTAAGCAAGGGCAACAATTGCAAGACCGAAAGCAAGCGCTATGCCAACGTAGCCTGTGCCTGTGCCGCAAGTATGCGAAAGTGCAACACCACAACCGGTTATAACAAGTATAGCCGTGCCTAAAAATTCCGCAACACATTTTTTAACCATATTAAATTCCTCCTTATTTGCAATTAACCATATAATTGCTATGTATTTATATATGTTATTATAACATACAATAGATTAAAAAACAGTTAAATTATCATTTCACCTTTGTTACATTTTCATTTCATACCTTTTTTAAGAAACAGAAAAGCTTCTTTTTGAACTTTCTTGTTCCCAGTCTTTCAAATTCAACACTCATTTCGGTATCTTCACCTTCGCCGTTTATTGCGGTGATTTTACCCTTGCCGAATTTGAGGTGTTTAACCGTATCGCCGACTTCAAAATCAATTTCAAAACTACCGGTTGTTTCCTTTTTGGTAGTGAAATTGGTTTTAAGTTTATATGTATCGTTGCCGAAAGATTTATCAACAACTTCCTTTGGCACAACGGGTTTGTTTTCGAGTATGAATGTCGGAGGTATCTCCTTTAAAAATCTGGATGGTCTGTTATATACCCTCTGTCCGTGCTGTAATCTTGCCTGTGCGGATGTGAGATAGAGCTTTTCTTTTGCTCTTGTTATGCCGACGTAGCAAAGACGGCGTTCCTCCTCCATTTCGCTTGATTCGGGACCTGCCATAAATGCACGATAGCCGGGGAATATTGTTTCCTCAAAGCCTGCGATGAATACGGTTGGGAATTCAAGACCTTTGGAACTGTGCAATGTCATAAGCACAACCGTGTCTTGGTCCTCTGTGAAAGCATCCACATCGGCAACAAGTGAAACTTCCTGCAAAAAGCCGCCGAGTGATGGGTCTTCGGGATTTTGCGCTTCGTAATCACTTGCCTTGTTTATAAGCTCGGAAAGGTTTTCAAGCCTGCCCTCGGCTTCCGTTGTGTTTTCAAGTCTGAGACTGTCGCAATAGCCTGTTCTTTCAAGAACTTCGTTTATAATTTGGCTTACCGTCATTTCCTGTGCATCAGCCTTGAAATCATTGAGCATTGAGC
The DNA here is from genome assembly GCA_964624605.1 of uncultured Lachnospiraceae bacterium. Classification (GTDB taxonomy): domain Bacteria; phylum Bacillota; class Clostridia; order Lachnospirales; family CAG-274; genus CAZUXS01. Next base: position 16,468 of record CAZUXS010000021.1, read on the forward strand.
AGAAATCCACAAGTGAATTGTAGGTGCGTGCGGTTAAACCCGGCACAGCATTGCAATCACAAAGTGCCATGAAAAATGACATATCGTTTTCAGCAGCATAAGCGGCTATTCTTGTAACACTTGTGTCACCTATACCTCTTTTAGGTACGTTTATAATTCGTCTTATGGCGATATCGTCACTTGGATTATATATTATTTTGAGGTAGGCGAGTATATCTTTTATTTCTTTTCTGTCATAAAAACGTGTGCCGCCGAAAAGTCTGTATGGGATAGCATTTCTTACAAGCTGTTCCTCCAATACTCTTGAAAGGGCGTTGTTTCTGTAAAGTATGGCAAAATCGGAATAATTGCCGCCGTTCTTCTTGCCCTTTTGAATTTCCTCACAAATATATCTTGCTTCATCGTAATCGTTTGTGCCGTGATAGTAGCGTATTTTTTCGCCGCCGTCCTGCTCAGTCCAAAGTTTTTTGGTCTTTCTGTTTTGATTATGTCTTATTACGGTGTTTGCCGCATCAAGTATAATCTGTGTGGAACGGTAGTTTTGTTCAAGCTTTATAACCTGTGCACTCGGGAAATCTTTTTCAAAATCCAAAATGTTGCGTATGTTTGCACCTCTCCAACCGTAAATTGACTGGTCATCATCACCTACAACGCAGAGATTATTGTATTTTGCGGCAAGCATCTTCACAAGCATATACTGTGATGTGTTTGTATCCTGATACTCGTCAACAAGTATGTATTTGAATCTTTCTTGGTATTTTTCAAGCACATCGGGTCTTTGCTTGAAAAGGTCTACTGTTTTGAAAATGAGGTCATCAAAGTCAAGTGCATTGTTATCGGCAAGTCTTTTTTGATATATTTGATATACTTCGGCAATCTTCTTTTTTCTGAAATCCTTTTCAACCATAGACATAAATTCATCGGGTTTTATAAGGTTATCCTTTAAAGAGCCTATTTCGGAAATTACCGCTTTGACGGGATACTGCTTGTCACTCACATTCATTTCTTTTAAAATGTTTTTGATAAGTCTTTCACTGTCATCGGCATCATATATTGAAAACTGGTTTGTGTAGCCGATTTTATCTATTTCTCGTCTTAAAAGCCTTACACAGGTGGAATGGAAGGTGCTTACCCACACTTCATCGCCCTGTGGGGATATGGCGGCAACTCTTTCTTTCATTTCTCGTGCCGCTTTGTTTGTGAATGTGATTGCGAGTATATTGAAAGGGCGCACACCCTTTTCGATAAGGTACGCTATTCTGTGTGTGAGTACCCTTGTTTTGCCCGAACCTGCACCTGCCAAAAGCAAAAGCGGTCCTTCCGTTGTAAGAACCGCCTGCTTCTGCATAGGATTTAATTTGTTAATCATTTCCTGAAGCATTTCTATTTCTCCTTAATCGTTGCCGGAGGGCAGAGTTTCGCCCTCCGTAGTATCAAATTTCTTTATTCTTTTTTGCACAAGCTCATAGCCGCCCTCACCGTAGTTCAAGCAGCGGTTTACTCTGCTGATGGTGGCGGTTGATGCACCTGTTTTTGTACCTATTACGGAATAGGTTTCACCGTCTATCAAAAGTCCCGAAACCTCCAGACGCTGTGCAAGTGCCTTTAATTCGTGAATAGTGCACAAATCGGAAAAAAATTGGTAACATTGTTCTATGTTTTCCAGTTCCAATATTCCTCTGAAAAGCATTTCTATTGATTTATCGTTTTTGAGTTTTTCGTTCATAGCATACACCTCAAATTAAACTTACTATGTACAGTTTAACATAGTAAAGTGCTAAAGTAAAGTGAAAATTGAAAATTTTGTTATGTGCTTAGCCGAGAACTTTTTTAGCAATATCAACGGATTCTTTAGCATCCTTTGAATAGAAGTCGGCATTTATTTGCTTTGCATATTCGGGTGTGAGTACCGCACCGCCAACCATTACTTTGCAATCGAGATTGTTTTCTCTTATGAGTTTTATGGTATTTTCCATTGAAACGAGGGTTGTTGTCATGAGTGCACTCAAACCTACAAGGTGACAATCATGCTCCTTTACGGCATCCACAACAGCCTGATATTCAACGTCCTTGCCAAGGTCAATTACCGTGTAGCCGTAGTTTTCAAGAAGAACCTTTACAATGTTCTTGCCTATATCGTGGATATCACCCTTTACCGTTGCAAGCACGATTTTGCCTTTGCTAACGGGTGTTGAGTTCTCGCTCACAAGTTTAGCCTTTATTACCTCAAAGGCTTCCTGTGCCACACCTGCTGACAGTATAAGCTGAGGGAGGAATATCTTTCCGCTTTCAAACTGTGTGCCTGCCTTGTCGAGGGCAGGTATTACGGTTTCGTTTATAACCTCCATAGGTGTCTTTGTTTCGAGAAGTGCCGCAGTTATCCTCTTTGCATCGCCCTTTAAGCCTTTTTCAATGGCATATTCAAGTGTGATTTCACTGTGCGTGTGCGGTGTGGGGGCAACAGCTGTTGTATTTGCGTAAGCTTCTATAAATTCGGCTGAGTTTTTATCTATGTTTTTAAGCAATCTGAAAGCTCTTACAGCACCCGTCATAGCCTCCACATTGGGATTGATGATAGGCAGGTCAAGTCCGTTTGTCAGTGCCATAGTCAAAAATGTGCTGTTTATAAGTCCTCTGTTCGGTAAACCGAATGATATGTTTGATACACCCAGTACGGTTTTAAGTCCGAGTTCCTCTTTAACTCTGTGGAGTGCTTTCAGTGTTTCCATAACAGCCGCCTGTTCCGCAGAAGCGGTGAGGGTGAGGCAGTCAATATATACATCCTCTTTCGGAATACCTATTTCAATTGCTCTGTTCATTATTTTTTTGGCAAGTTCAAAACGCTGTTCAGCCTTTGGTGGTATACCATCCTTGTCAAGCGTAAGACCTACCACAGCAGCACCGTATTTTTTAACAAGCGGGAGCACGTTTTGAATTGACTCCTCTTCCGCATTTACGGAGTTTACAATGGGCTTACCGTTGTATACCCTAAGTGCCGCTTCAAGCACTTCTGGGATAGTGGAGTCAATTTGAAGGGGTACGTCCGTAACGGCTTGAAGTGCCTTTATTGTACGCACCATCATTGCTTTTTCGTCAATTTCCGGCAAGCCCACGTTTACGTCCAAAAGGTCTGCACCCGCTTCCGTCTGTTCTATTGCCTGACCTAAAATGTAGTCTATGTTATTGTCTTTCAAAGCTTGTTTGAAAAGCTTTTTACCGGTCGGATTTATTCTTTCGCCTATGATTCTCGGCTGGTCTACAACAACCGTTTTGCTTGGCGTACATATTGCAGATGGTATCACCTTGTTGTTTGTAACAGGCTCGGCATCTTCAAGTGCTTTTACGGTAGCCTTTATGAATTCGGGATTTGTGCCGCAGCAGCCGCCCACAATCCTCACACCGTATTGTACCATCTTTTTCACATCTTCTGCAAATTCCTCGGGAGTTACGTGATATTCACCTGTTGCAGGGTCGGGTAAGCCTGCATTTGGCTTCACAACAAGCGGGAGATTTGTCCACTTAGACATTTCCTCTACGATGGGAAGAAGTTCGTTAGGACCGAGTGAACAGTTCACACCTATAGCATCCACACCGAGTCCGCTCAAAGTCAAAGCCATTGACTCTATTGAACAGCTTGTGAATGTGCGGTGATTTTGCTCAAACGTCATAGTGACGATAACAGGCTTGTCACTGTTTTCCCTTGCGGCAAGTACACCCGCTTTTACCTCGTACAAATCACTCATTGTTTCAAATACAATGAGGTCGGCATCCTTGCCTGCGATTATCTGTTCCTTGAATGTGTCGTAAGCTTCTTCAAAAGTGAGGTTGCCCGTAGGTTCAAGCAACTGACCTATAGGACCTATGTCAAGTGCCACAAGTGTGTCCGTACCCTCACAAGCCTTTTTTGCGTTCTTAACGGCTTGTTCAATGAGCTGGGTAGGAGTGTAACCGCTCTTTGCCATCTTATATCTGTTTGCACCGAAAGTATTGGTGTATATTATGTTTGTGCCCGCATCAATGTAGCACTTGTGTATGTTTATTATTTTCTCGGCTTCCGTCATTGAAAGAACTT
>CAZUXS010000022.1:0-20234 GCA_964624605.1 uncultured Lachnospiraceae bacterium
ACCTTGCCGTATTTTTCAAGTATATCCTTTTCAAGTGAGCCTGAATTTACACCTATTCTGATTGGAATATGGCGTTTCTTTGCCGCTTCCACAACCGCACGCACTCTATCCTCACTGCCGATATTGCCGGGGTTGATACGCAATTTGTCAACGCCGTTTTCAATAACACGCAGTGCCAATCTGTAGTCAAAATGAATATCCGCAACAAGCGGTATATCTATTTCCCTTTTTATCTCTCTTACCGCATCGGCGGCAACCATATCGGGTATGGCAACTCTTATTATTTCACAACCCGCTTCTTCAAGCCTTTTTATCTGCTCAACGGTTGCTTTCACATTTCTTGTGTCGGTGTTGCACATAGACTGTATCGCAATGGGATTACCTCCACCGATTTTAACACCGCCGATATCAACAACCCTCGTTTTTCTTCTCTGAATGAAACTTTCCATGACTTTCCCCTCCCAATTTCAAACAAAGGTCAGAGAATACTCCCTGACCACTGTGTATTTTTATATTAAAGATTTACTCGCCCTCTATGAAGGCATCTTCATATTCCTTTATCATATTGTCAAACTTTGTGTACATACCCTGCCATATAAGGTCTATACTGCCGACAGGGCCGTTTCTTTGCTTTGCTATTATAACCTCACCTTGATTTTTCTTTTCGGTATCGGGTTTATAATATTCCTCTCTGTAAAGGAAGCAAACAACATCGGCATCCTGCTCTATCGCACCCGAGTCTCTCAAATCGGAGAGCATAGGTCTTTTATCGTTTCGGCTTTCAACACCTCTGCTCAGCTGTGAAAGTGCAACAACGGGCACATTGAGTTCCCTCGCTATGGCTTTGAGGGATTTTGAAACAAAGGCAACTTCCTGCTGTGCGGAGTCGCTTTTTCTTCCCGTTGAGCCGTTCATAAGCTGAAGATAGTCAATTACGATAAGTCCCAAGCCGACTTCTTGCTTAAGCTTTCTGCATTTTACTCTAAGCTCCGTGGGGCTTATGCCTGCCGTATCATCTATGTATACGGGTGCTGCCGATAACCTACCCATGGCAAAACCTATTCTTTCAAAATCATCGGCATCAAGTCCGCCGCTACGAAGCTTTGTTGCATCAACCCTTGCTTCGGCGGACAACATTCTGTTTACAAGCTGATCCTTTGACATTTCCAGTGAAAATATAGCCGTCACAACACCCTCATCAACGGCAGCGTGCTGTGCTATATTCAGTGCAAACGCCGTTTTACCCATAGATGGTCTTGCCGCAATAAGTATCAAATCGGACGGCTGTAATCCTGCGGTTTTGTTGTCAAAATCTATGAAACCCGTTTTTACACCCGTAACCTTGTCATTATTTAAGTTGATTTTATCAATCTTATCGGAAACACTTGCAACTACATCTCTTATGTGAGCAAAATCTTCACTTCGCCTGTTTTGTGATATATCCAATATATCCTGCTCAGCCGTTGCAATGATTTCGTCAATATCGGTTTCATTATATGCAAGGTCGCTCATTCTTCCGCCAGCCTTTACGGCAGAACGAAGCATAGCCTTATTTTTCACTATGTTTACATAAGCTTTCACATTTGCACTTGTGGAAACAAGGGCACTGAGCTGTGCAAGATGCTCCGCACCTCCGACCTGCTCAAGCATATTCATCTGTTCAAGCTTATTTTTTGCTGTGATATAATCTATGGCCTGTGAGCGATTGAACAAATCCAAAAATGCCTTAAAATATATCCTGTGCACGGGACTGTAAAAGTCATCTTCTTTAAGCTCCACAGCCGCCGTTCTTGCACCGTCAAAATCGAAAAGCATACAAGAAAGAACAAACTGTTCGGCTTCGATATCATAAGGTAAACGCCTTTTCAATACCTTTTCGCCGTTATCCTCACCTTGCACCTGCTGTATGTTGTCAGCCTGCCGAATATCAGCACCGTATTCATTATTATTCTGATATTCCGCCATAATATCTACTCCTTACGCTTCTTCAACAACAACCTTAAGTTTAGCTGTCACATTTGTGTGAAGCTTTATTGCAACTTCTTTTTCACCGAGAGTTTTGATTGCATCGGCAAGCACAATTTTTTTCTTATCTATATCGAGATTTTCCTGTTCCTTTATAGCCGCAGCAATTTCCTTGTTTGTTACGGAACCGAAAAGCTTTCCGTTGTTACCGAGCTTTACCGGTATTTTGATTGTGAGCTTTTCAATTTCCTCACCGAGTTTTTTTGCATCCGCAAGCTCCTGAGCAGCAACAGCCGCTTCATTTCTCTTCTTGGCTTCAAACTTTCTCATATTTTCGGTATTAGCCTCAACACCGAGTTTTTTAGGCAAAAGAAAGTTCTTTGCATATCCGTCACTGGCATTTATGATTTGGTCCTTTTTACCAACACCCTTAACATCAGCAAGCAATATAATTTTCATAATCAGTTCCTCCGTTACATAGACGGCAAATCGAAATTTTTTAATTCACCGTTTTATTTTTATTTTGAGCTAATTTTTAATTCAGCCATATATTCATCTATTTTTTCATGGAGCAAAGCCTCAGCCTCTTCCAAGGTTATGTCATCAAGCTGTGCCGCCGCACCGTTTTGATGACCTCCTCCGCCGAGCTTTTCCATCAATTTTTGCACATTCAATTTAAGACTTCTTGCGCTTATGTGCACTCTCTCACCCACACGGCAGAGCACAAAAGCAACCTCTATTCCATTGAGCGTGAGCATTTCATCAGCCGCCTGCGCTATAAGCACGGTTGGATTTTCAACCTCATCTCTGAGGAAGGATATAGCCATATTTTTGTTGAATATCTCCGCAGAACAGACAACATTTGCCTTTGCCTTATAGCTGTTGAATGAGTTTTTGAAAAGCTTTCTTACGGATATGGTATCCGCACCGCACCTTTTAAGGTATGCGGCAGCTTCAAAAGTTCTGACACCCGTTTTGAAAGCAAAATTTTTGGTATCCACGGTAATGCCCGCAAGCAAACCCTCTGTTTCCGTCTTTGTGAGCTTCAAGCCCTTGTAATATATGAGCATAAGTGCCACAAGCTCACAGGTTGAAGAGGCTGACGGCTCATGATAGCTGAAAGCCAACCTTTCATAGGCATCCGCACATTTACGGTGATGGTCGAATATAACCACATTTTTAGCCTTTGGCAACAGTTCGGGGCACTCACAAAGCATAGGTCTGTGATTATCCACAACAACAAGGAGAGTCCTCCTCCTTATCGTCTTTTTAGCCGTTTCACTGTCTATGAACACATCCGCATACTTTGAATCTCTCATAAGCCTGCCATGAAGTGTTGTGATTGCACTTGTAACCTCATTGAGCACTATTTTGCAGCTCTTACCGTAAAAATTGGCAATTGCAAAAAGGCCTGCCGCAGAGCCCAAACTATCCAAATCGGGATTTTTATGCCCCATTATCATCACATCGGATGCCGTCATCATCATTTCAATAAAAGCATTTGCCCTTGATCTGGCTATGACATTTGAATTTTTAACAACCTCATCACCGTCACCGCCGATGAATGTGTAGGCATCCTCGTTGTATTTTATTACAACCTGATTACCGCCCCTGCCAAGTGCAAGGTCAAGCGCACCTCTGGCATATTCCATATTTTGTATGAGGCTTTTTCCGTTCACACCAAGACCTATACTCATTGTGGCCTTAACAGCCAAATCCACCTTAAGCACCTTTTCCGCAAGGTTTCCGCAGGTTTCCTTGAAGTGGTCGAGTATATCACCCTTGATAACAAATATATACTTGTCCTTTTCAAACTTTTTAATCACAGCGTGCAAACCGAAAAAGTAATTGCAAATTTCCTTTTCCACAACAGCCGCAAGATGAGGGAATCTTGTTTCCTCCGTCATTTCCTGAGCTTCGGCATAGTTATCCACAAGAAGGAGACCTATTGCCGCATCCGAATCGCTGCAATCCTCACTGCAATTGTTTCTTATGAAAAACACATTGAAGTTATCGCCGTCTTTTACGGTATACACACGATAGCTTACCTTATCGATAACCAGATTTTGATGTGCCACATCACTGCTGTATTCATCGGCAAAATCCGTAATTTTAGCATCCTTTGGCACATCTTTTTTTGAATAAAAGCACTTTTTAAACTCATCATTAAATTCGGTTATCACCTTATTGCCGTCAACAATAGCAAACGGAAAAGGTATAACGGGATAATCGTTCATCAAAACACCTCATTAATAATACTCAACAACTCGTTGTAATCAAACCTTAGCATACAATCGTTACACCATTATATCACAAAACAAAAGCTTATGCAATTATTTTGTGATATATATAACATTAATTCCTTTTGTCACACAAGGGATAAACACCCAAATTTTTAAAGAATGATGTTTTTCTCTTAAGCAGCTTTATTGCATCTTCCACATCCGAAGCATTTTCATACACATCTATGTCAATTAAAAAAACATATTCCATAGGCTTATTTCTCATAGGTCTTGAAACAATCTTACTCATATTGATATCATATATTGAAAATATCTCAATCATTTTGTAAAGATAACCCGGTTTATTCTCCGTTGAAAAGCAAACCGTGCATTTTTTGTTATTCACTATCTTATCCGTCTTGTTTTTAGAAACCCTTGCAAACTGTGTAAAGTTGTTGTTGGTATCCTGTATTGCCTCCGCAAGAACCTCAAGTCCGTATAATGCTGCGGCATTTTTTGAGCCTATTGCGGCAACATCACTCCTTTCGGAGTTTGCAACAATCTTCATACCCTCCGCCGTGGATGAAACCGTCTTTCTTGTTGCCTGTGAAAGATTTTTTCTCAAATATTCATTGCACTGTGGTATAGCGTGTGAATGGGAATATATCTCCCTTATATCCTCAATCTTAACACCCTTTTTTGCAATAAGACTCTGTTCAATAGGCATTATAAGAAGCTCCTGCACATAGAGGTTCACATCAAAAATAAGGCTGTCGATTGTAGCGTTCACAACACCCTCTATTGAATTTTCCACAGGAACAATTGCCTGATCTATTTCGCCGTTTTCAACCGCAACAAGCGCCTCCCAAAAGCTTTTATAAGGTATAAGCTCCTCATTTTCCGCCAATATAAGCGCCGCCTGCTCCGTAAAAGTCCCTCTTGGACCCAAATATCCGATTTTCATTTCATTTTCCTCTTTACCTTAGAAGTTTATATACATATTTTACCACAAAAATTCAAAAAGTACAGAAAAATATTCGCAATTTTCAAGAAATATGACATAATTTTATATTCATAGGCTTAAAAAAAATCCACCTCCGATTAAGAGATGGATTTTTGTATACATAGTTATATTATTTTTAACAAATGCAATCAAGCACAGTCGGCTCAGCTTCAATGCCGACAGCATTTATACTGCCGTCATAATTTCGCCATTCTGTCGGCTTCATCCATATTATCCCCAATATGCCCAAACCACCTACAATATTGATGTTCACAAACGCTTCAATACTATTGCTTTTTACACCAAAAAATGATATAATAAGAACATCCGAAACAAAATTCACATAATAAGAGGTGTTTATATGAGATTTAAAACCGTTATCGGCTGCATTGTTTCAACATTGAGCCTTTGCATTTTCGGCAATGCAGTCTTTGCACAGACACTTGACATCGGCACTTCCGATGCACAGCAAACCGCTTCAAGCTATGGAGCGGACTATCACAACCCTTTCACACCGAGTGAAAACTTCGAACAAGCACTTGAGGATTTAAAAAACGGTTACAAAGTACCTTTTTCAAGTCTCATTCCCGAAATGAATAACGAGGAGAGCTTGACGCCGTTTTCAGCGGACAACACGGAATTTGTTGCCGCCTACGGTTATGATTCACTTACCGTAAAAGAGAAGAAAATATACAATCAAATAGTCAACAATATGGAATTGTATATGGACGGAGAAACTCCGATAGTTATCAAAAACTGTCCTAAGAGTGCTATATCTTCGGTATTTATGAAGGCTATTGTTTCAATATATTATGACAGAGAGGATATATTTTGGATAGATACTTCAAAATTGTACGTATCCATCGACGGAAACAACTTGGAATTCGGATATATCAGTCAGGCTATGTCCAAAAAAGAACCTGCTAAATTCCCGAATTATTACAGCAACTATTATGTGGCGGGCTTTGAAAATGCAACCGCAAGTGATATTTCAAGCTACTTAAGCAAAACCTCATCAATTGCAAACACAGCAATAAAGAGCTTTGACCTTTCAAGCAGATATTCCGCAGTGAAAAGCATAAACAAGTGGATTGTCGAAAGGTCTGTATATAATGCTAAAGTATCCGGCGGCTTAAAAACACTTTATAAAACAAATTACACACCTTGGACAATATTATCCGTGTTCCTCTATAACAACGACGGAAATACAGAAAATGACCCGGTATGTGAGGGGTATGCCCGCTCGGTGAAATATTTCTGCGATAAGCTTTCAATCCCCTGTGTTCTTGTCACAAGTGAAGACCACATGTGGAATTATATCATGATGGAGGACGGGCTTTGGTATGCCCTCGATACCACATGGAATGACACTACAACCGGTTCTGAGGTTTACTTGCTCGTAGGTGCTAACACTGTTATAAATTCGAAAAAATTCAGTGCATCTCATGTTGAAAGCATAAATGATACGCCGTATTCATTTCCACCGCTTTGCGCTAACAAATATGTGTTTAAATCAAATGTATCACATACGGCAGTTTCCACAACGGAAGCCACAACGGAAGCCACAACAATTTTAACCGATATAGACGGCGATATAGATAACAACGGCGAAACAAATAAAATCGATATTGCATTGCTTCTTAAATATATAACCGGTGCAATGACGGATAACGATTTTTACTCAAAATACAACTTCCCGAGTGCCGATTCCAACAATGACGGTTCGGTTGATATTATTGATGCAATATCAGCATTTGAAATTGCCAATCAAGAATACACAATTGATAATGATGAGAGTTATCCTTGGTGTTCCGGTTCATTAACAGTTTCGAAAGGCACTACATCAACTAAAGTCGACGGATATGCAAGCATCACAAATGGTATACCTAATACCGACACAACTCTGAAACTCAACATAAAAAAAAGCGGCAACCTTAAATTCTTCACCTTTGTATCATCAGAGTCAAGTGGTACAACATTATACGATTACCTTGTCATAAAGAAAAACGGCGAAATCTCCCCCGTAAATGGTAACAATCATATCGGTGGGTACTTTGCGAAATATGTAACAATAGACAATGTTGCTAAGGGAGATGTGATTGAATTCACCTACCATAAAAATGACAATGATAACAATATCACAGCTAGTGTTATGGATTATGCATTTGTAGGCGGATTTGAAATCAGCTGATACAAAAATCACAAAAATTAAACCACTTCGACAATCACATCGAAGTGGTTTTTATTATGCCGCATTACACAGCCATTTATTCAGTATATCTTCAATTTTTGATATATCGATTGGTTTTGCTATATGTTCGTTCATGCCTGCACTTCGTGATTTTTTCACATCATCCAAAAAGGCATCAGCCGTCATAGCTATTATCGGTATTGCTTTTAAATCGCTTCTCTTGGATGCCCTTATTTTTTTGGTTGCCTCATAGCCGTTCATAACGGGCATTTGCACATCCATAAATATAAGGTCGTAATAATTTTCACTCTTTTTTGTTACAATATCCACAGCCTGCTCACCGTTATATGCCGTTTCAACATCAATGCCCATCATTTGAAGTATCTCGCTTGCAACCTCAATATTGAGCTCATTATCTTCAACAAGCAAAACTCGTTTTCCCTTGTAGGCATCATTGGCAAAATTGCGTTCACTCTCATCAACAACAATCTGCTCACAGTTAAAGCCCAATTCCTCCTGCGTTGCCATATCGGTTTTCAAAAATACGGTAACCGTAAATTTTGAACCCTTTCCCGGTTTGCTTTCCACCTTTATATCTCCGCCCATGAGCTTTGCAACATTAACGGCTATGCTCATGCCCAAACCCGAGCCTTCAATCTTAGTTATGCGTGTATCCTGCGCCCTTGTGAAAGGCTCAAATATTTTTTCCGCAAATTCGGGTTCCATACCTATTCCGTTATCTTCAAACACAAAGCTGTAAAAATACCTGTCCTTAAGCTTGCATCTTCTTTCACTTGCTGAAAATTTTATTGTCCCGTTTTCGGGTGTGAACTTGACGGCATTGCCGAGTATATTCACAAATATTCTCTGCAACCTCTGCACATCACCTATGACACAATTGTGTTTTATGCCCGTTGTATCAACTTTTAATGAAAGCTTCTTTTGAACCAACTGCTCCTGAAAAAGTGCAACCAATTCATCTATGCAATCCGTAACCTTGAATTTTTCCTCTTCCAAATTTATTTTGCCGCTTTCGATTTTGGACATATCAAGCACACTGTTTATGAGCGACAAAAGATGCTTGCCCGAAAGAGTGATTTTTTTGAGTGCATCCGCCACCCTCTCCTTATCATCGATATTCAACGTTGCAATTTCCGTCATACCCATAATGGCATTCATAGGCGTACGTATATCATGAGACATATTTGAAAGGAAATCGCTTTTTGCGTGATTTGCCGCCTCCGCACGCTGTGCCGCAATTGTAAGCAATTCACGCTGTATTTCTTCCTGCCTTATCATATTTTCAATGCTTCTTATTGTTACCGTTGCGGAAACAACCTTGTTTCTTTCTCTTTCGGCTACACTTATAGTCAACACACAGGTTTCCTTTTCGCCGTTGTTATCCCTGTGCTTACACCTGAATTCAATGTAATCATTGTTTTCAAGTTCTTTTTTCACATTCTGCAAATTTAAAATACGCTTTTTCTCTTCATTATCATCACTTTCAATTATACCCGCTTTGAATATCCTCTCCAAACCCGATTGATAATCTCCCTCTTTTTTTCTGTTTCCCACAACCTCGGGATATATGAGTTGATATCTGCCTTTCTTCAAATCGATATACACAATCTCTCGACAGGAAAGTGCAGCACTGTTCATTGCTTTTTGGTATATTTCTGCTGTATATGCCATCTTTTTATTTTCCTTCATCAGTTGAATATTTTTGTTTTCACGCTTGTAATCTTTAATGCCGAGATATATTATTATCGCCACACCAAGCACAAATACACAGCCTATCACATAATAAAAGGACTTCACACCGCCTATTACGTTATCCTGCGGTATTGTATAAAGTATTATCCAGTCATTTGACATTCTCTGCATATATGCACTTCTTTTGTGCCCTTTGGCATCCATATAGCTATCCACATATCCCCTATCCATATTTTCGGATATATTATTCATCATTCGTTTTGCAAAAGCAAGCATATCATCATAGTTATCATAAACCTGTGTTTCATAATATATAACCACGCCGTTTTGGTCACAGAGATAATAAGCCGCATTTTCGGATAAATCCAACTTATCCTTGCCCTTATGATATTCGTCAAACAAAACATCAAACATAATAATGCTTTTTGTGTCCGCATTTTTACGTGCAAAGGTTACAACGGGTTTATCCGTATTTTCAGTGGTGTAGGCAGGCGAAATATATAAACCGCTGTCTCCGTCCAAAACCTCATTGTACCACTCTGTGTTTTCAACCTCGACTATCTCATCCGCCTCTTTAGATATATCAGCACCGTCAATAATGACGTGTGCACGTATCACATCGCCTGCATATAAACCGTAAAATGAATTGAAATATTTGTTAAATCCAACCTGTATATCCTCTGCACTGTCCCCCTTGCGTATTCTTCCGTCAACATACACCTCTGAAAGGTTAAGCAGTTTTTCATACGTACCTATAATATTTTCTTCATTATCCGCATAGTTGGAAACCATGAGCACATTCATTTCTCTTGCGTTTTCTATAAGTTCTCTTCTCATTATGGTTGTGCCTATGAGCATAACCATAACAAACATAACCAATACGGCGATGTTATTGCCTATCTTTTTTTCTCTGTTTTTTCTGTTTGTTTTATGCATAAACGTACACCTTCTTACGTTTCAACCTACAGACTCAAATTTGACTTCCCACACTTATTTTCTGCAACACATCAAACAATCTTTTAACATCAATCGGCTTTGTGATATGTTCGTTCATACCGCAGGCAATTGCCTTTGCCTTATCCTCATCAAAAGCATTAGCCGTCATTGCAACAATCGGTATCCCCGCCAAATCACGATTACTGAGTGCTCTGATTTTTTTCGTTGCTATATAGCCATCCATATAAGGCATCTGTATATCCATAAGCACAAGGTCATAATAGCCGGGTGAGGAATTTGATACCATATTGTATGCCTCAATACCGTCCACAGCAACCTCCACATCAAAACCTTTTTCCGAAAGAATGACATTGGCTATTTCTCTGTTAAGCTCATTATCTTCTGCCACCAGCACTCGTTTGCCGCTGAAATCCACATCGTCACACTGTATGCTGTCGGCTTTGTCCGCATTGCAATCACCTGCAATTTTAAGATTAAGCTTCACCACAAATTCACTGCCCTTGCCCTCTTCGCTGTAAAGCTCTATAGTTCCACCGTGCATATCAACAAGCTTCTTTGTTATGGCAAGCCCCAATCCCGTGCCATCAACACCGCTTTGGGTGGAGTTTCTCTCCCTTTCGAATATACCGAATATATCCTTTTGAAACTCCTTTGATATTCCTATTCCGGTATCTATAAAATGCAGTTCATAAACGGCACAGCCGTTTTCATCCCTGCCTCTTTGCACAATGCGGTACGTCACACTGCCGCCCGCCTCAGTATACTTAAGTGCATTTGAAAGTATGTTTATCTCAATCTGCTTTATACGTGTGACATCACAAATTATATTTTCATCCTCTATATTTTCATATATAACGGAGAATTTGATTTTTTTGTGATACATATCTTCAACAAACATTTCCCTTGTTTGTTCAATTGCTTCCTTTATGTTGCAGGGTGCAGGTACAAGCTCCATTTTCCCGTTTTCTATCCTTGCCATATCAAGTATGTCATTTATGAGCTTAAGAAGATGTGTGCCTGCGTGCTCCACCTTTTCAAGGCTCTCACTCACCGTCAGAGGTTCACTTATGTGTGTCCTTGCAATCTGTGTGAAACCTATTATCGCATTCATAGGCGTTCTGATATCGTGCGACATATTGAAAAGGAAAGAACTTTTTGCCTTATTTGCCTTTTCTTCCTTTTCAAGTGCAGTGGCAAGCCTTTGTTTTTGCTCCATTTCACTGCGTATTTCATTATCCACATTCCTGAAACCCAAAATTATTCTGGATGTATTTTTCTTATCCCCCACTCGCACACACTTCACCTGAAAATACCGAACACCGTCACCGCTAATACACCTGTAGTTATATACAAAGCTGTCCTCATTTTTCATCTTTTCTCTGAGATTTTCTGCTGTAAAAAAGTTACGCATACCCTCTCTGTCGTCCTTGTATACACCATTATCGATATAATAATTTATGCCGTAGCTGTAGTTATTGGTGCAATGAATCATATCCTGCACATTGTCGGCTGTTATGTGTCCGTTACGATATATTTCAAATATATCATCATCTATATTCACATAAAAAACATTTCCGTAGTCACGGCTGAGTGCCTCAATAAGTGCTTGATGGTGTTTATTTTCCTCTTCCTGCTTTTTCTGCTCCAGCTTAACGGCAAGCTCGGCAATTTTATCATTGCTTAAAAGCATGGTAAGACCGTCCTCTTTTTTTATCCTCCATGACTTGAATATAATAACATAACAGTCCTTGCCTTCCCATTCAACATGAGCTGCATTTGCTCTCACCCATTCGCCCAACACATCGTTATAGAACACATTTTCCCTCTCGGGTTCAAGCATGGGGCAGCACGGGCAAATGCAATCTATCCTGCCAAGTGCCTCATAACAACACTGTCCGCATTTTATATGCTTATACACCTTGGCAAACTCATCATTAAAATATACAATTCTGTGATTTTTATCAATCACATATAACATAGTATTACCATCCACTTAATACACCTCCCTAGGTATATTACAATCACAAACATAATTCATTCAGAGTTTTTCTCAAAAGCACTTCGTCAATAGGTTTTGACAAATGCCCGTTCATACCTGCAATTTTTGTCTTTTCGGCATCTTCGGTATAGGCATCGGCTGTCATTGCGATTATAGGCACTGTTTTGGCATCCGTTCTATCCAGCCTGCGTATCGCCTTTGTCGCCTCTATACCGGTTCTTACAGGCATCATTATATCCTTCAATATGCAGGTATATGTTCCCTGCGGGCTTTTACGAAACATATCCACCACAGCTCCACCATCATCGGCAATGCTGACCTTTGCACCTGCATCCTCCAATATAGTCTGTGCTATCTCCGCATTTATTTCATTATCTTCCGCAACAAGTACGTGCATACCATCAAGCCTTATTTCACTTTTATCCGATACTCCATCCGTTTCCTTTGCCGTTATATCTATATCAAAAGCAAAACGCAGCACAAAGCAGCTTCCCACGCCCTTACGGCTATCCACACTTATGCTTCCGCCAAGCATATCCACAAACTTCTTTGTTATGGTCATGCCTAGTCCCGTACCCATATAATGAGTGCGTTCCGCAGCATCCTCCTGTGAAAAGGCATCCCAAATATGCTCCACATATTCACTTTTCATACCCTTACCCGTATCTTCTATTTCAATACGGTACATAACCTTGTTTTCACTGTTACCCGTTTCCGTTAAACGCAGAAAAATTTTTCCGCCGTCCGGTGTAAACTTCACGGCATTGCCGAGTATATTCATTATTATTTGTCTAAGGTGCAATTCATCAGCCCATAAATATTGATGTGTAATGGTACCGTATTTTTTTATAAGCTGCAATTTTCTGCCGTTCATACAGCCTTCAATTATATCGGCACACCTATCCATAAATTCCACAATATCCACCTTTGACATAACAACCTTTGTTTTTCCGCTTTCTATGCGACTAAGCTCCAACACATCATTTATGAGTGAAAGAAGATGCTGTGATGAGCTGTCAATTTTAGTAAGACAATCGCTTATTCTTTTTTTATCGTCCAAATTTTTGAAAGCAATATCCGTCATACCTATAATGCCGTTCAAAGGTGTACGTATATCATGTGACATATGAGAAAGAAACTCCGTTTTTGCAAGACTTGCTTCCTCTGCCTTTGCCCTTGCTTCCTTTATAACCGCAGCTGATTGCTTAAAGCTGAAATAAGCCGCAATAAGCACAACAATAAGCACAGCCGCAATAATCGTCACAGATATAATTGCATTGCGTCCCAACCTGTAACTCATTGAATCTATATTTTCAGCCATAACACTGTATGGCATAACTATGAGCATATACCAATCCATATCGGGCACAGGTTCATAAAAGAGATATTTTTTCTCACCGCCTATTGTACAGACAAGCATACCTCTGTCTACGGTTTCAAAATCATCTTGCATTTTTTCGATTGAATACCCGTCCTCAAATGTTGCCGTTTTTTCAAGCTCGTCAAAAACCATATCGCCCGTAATCAATCCGTCCTCGTGTCCGCAATCCATTATAAGATTTCCGTCCGAATCCACAATATTCGCATGTGTGCTTGCATTTTCAAGTGAAAGCTCCTTTTTGAATACTTCACTTTCAATCCCAATGAACAAGGCTTCAAATTCATCACCGCCACAACCAATGTGCGGTATACAATCACCGACCAGAAAAATATTGCCATCCGTCAAGGTTGTGTTATATGCCACAAAACGCTCGTTTTTCTTCAAAACCTTTTCCGCTCCGTCAATAATCGTTTCACTGTAAACCCCGTCTGCACTGTGCAAATAGCCCTTATTATCCATGAATGCGATATATGAAAAATTATACTCATCCTGAAGCTTTTCAAGAAAAGCTTCAAGCTCATCCTCACTTCGTATATTATTATCATCAACAGCCCTCGCCAAAATTTGTATGTAAGAAAATTCTTGATCCAAAGCCATTTTGACATATCCTATTTTCTGTATCGCCAGCTCTTGCATATATATGCCACTGGTCTGTGTCACCGTTGAACCCGTTATAGCCTCGGAAGATTTCATCATACAAATAAGGCTCACCGCACACACAATCACAGCCGCCGCAATCAATATAACCGCATTGAAATATCTGAATTTATTTATATTTTTCATTTATGTTTGCCTCCTCATTATATTGGCAGTTTCAAATACTAAAATCAAAAAATATAAAAATCCTAATTATATGATAACATCACGATATCATTTTGTCAAGTTTTTAATAATTCAACCTTTATTTTTCGTTATGCTTTCAATAACTTTACGATATATGGCATATTTTTCACTCTGATTCATATTTTATAAAATCAATATAATTATTCATAAAATGAGGTTTTCACAATGCAAACCAATCTCTATTTTTTATCGGCTGTTGCCTATAAAATTGCAAGCACGCTTACCGAAGATGAACTGAGCACAGTTGCCGCAAATCTGACGGTACTTGCCGATATGCTTGCGGCAATATCCGTTCAAAGCTCCGAAACCGATAATTCGGACGAACAAAACACGTAAAAAAGAGGCTGTCGCCATTTTATGCAACAACCTCTTAAACTTTTCATATTAAATTTTCAACCTTCAAGATATTTACGAATGCCCTCTGCTATACCTGCCGCAACCTTGTTTTGGTAATCGTCGGTGCTCATAAGCAAATCTTCTTCCTTGTTGGACATGTAGCCTACCTCAACAATTGTGGATGGTACACTTGCCCAGTTTATACCCGTCATGGTATCGGTTTCCCACACATACTGCTTGTTTGAACCTGTGTATGTACAAACAGTGTCAAGTAAAATATCGGAAAGCCTGCGACTTTGAGTATACACATTCCCGTTATAAGGATTTGATGCTGTTTGGCAGATTGTCATTGTGCCCTTTACGGATGAATTTTCGGAACCGTTTGCATGTATTCTTACAAAGGCATCCGCATTTGCATTGTTTGCAACCTGTGCTCTTTCCGCATTACTTATATCTGCATCGTTACTCTCTCTTGTCATTATAACGGTGTAGCCCTGCTGTTCCAACAAAGCCTTAACTTTCATACCAACCTTCAAGGTAAACTCATATTCATATATACCTGTTGCAACACCGTGTGTGCCGCCCGCAACCTTTGCCTTTGTTTGGCTTGCACCCGGACCTACCGGTTCCTTCGCACTGTTTCCCTTACTCTGATGACCGGGGTCTATAACAACAACATAGCTCTTTGTTTCCGCTTCCGGAAAAGCCGTTTCTTCTTCTATCACAGCCGACTGAGTTGTAATCTCCGTCTGCTCCGTTGCCGCCACCTGCTGTGCAACAGTTGTTGCCTCAAGTGCCTGTGCAGCCGTTGTTGCCTCGGATGAAGCCTGTGCAACCGTTGTCTGCTCTGTATCGGTATTCTTTCCGTAATCCTTTGCAATGTTTGCGCAGCCCGCAATCATCACAGTGATCGCCGCCACTTCCATAATAACCTTAGCTAACATAATAATTCTCCCTCATCAATGATCATATCCGTAGAAGTAGTTGTGCCAATATGATTTCTGGAAACAATAACCATGCTTTGCATACTGCTCATTTATTACCGTTTGGCTTGCTCCGCTGCTTATTATACTCTTTTCGGTAGGTGTCATCAATGCACTTGCTTCGCTCATTGATCTACCCATACACACATAACCGCTGCTGCTGTAATTGTTGTAGGACTGTGCAGGCGGTGCAGGTGCAGGTGCGGGTGCGGGAGTAACCACCACCTGTGTCACAGGTGCACTTGTTGTTGATTCAGTTGCCTTTTCATAATAAGCCGAACTTACACTGATTGTCTTTTTAATACTTTCACCACCATCAACAGGTGTGCATTCAACATCAATAGTTGAACCGAGCTGTTCAGCCTTAAAACCAAGATATACCGTTGCACTGTAACCCGGCTGAATATATGAACCGAAAGTTGCAAAGCTTATATTATCTTTAGGGCAAGTCCAGCTGTTATTCTGTTCCATTTCAATGCCGTTTTGGAATGCACTGTATGTATATGCTTCACAAGGCTTCTTGTTTTCACTTGAATTGTTTTTGAAGTCAAATTCCAAAACAACATAGTCACCACTCAAATCATTAAAAGAGTACGCCCCAAGCAAATCAATAGCACAATCACTTTCCTTTGCTGTATCCGAAACCTCCGTTACTTTCGCATCGGCATTTTCGTTGTTTCTTTCTTCCAGCATCTGTTCAACACCCTTACATCCGCTGAATGAAACAGCCATTCCCATGCATGCAAGCAGTACCAACAATTTCTTCATAAACAAAAACCTCTTTTCATACTGTATTTTTGCAATTTTTATGCAATTCCCGCTCCTATATTCCCACATACGACGTTACAAAACAAACCGCACATCCGAAGAATATAGTTATCTCTGTTATTCACATTGTAGCATTTTGACATCAAATTGTCAATATATTTCAACCAAAACCGACAAAAATCATTATTTTTGTATTAAATTTTCAATTAAAGCCATCATATTTTTACAAAGCAAATTTTTCACACTACACACATATTGATAAAATACACAAACAACAAAACTCCCGATACAAACGCACCGAGAGTTGTCAATCTTTATTTTTCATCCTTTGCAATTTTCTCTTTCGCCCTTTTTCTCCTTGTCATAAGTCCGCCTATTTTTCCGCTTTCTCTGGATGTGAGAGCTTTCCACCCTTCTTTTTTCACCTTATCCAAAAGCCCCAATTCATCCGCAATCTCATATTTCATTATATCATTTTCCGTCATAGGTTTAGGCTTTTTTACTTTCTGCATTTCAATCCCTCCGATTTTTATTTTTTACACAACGGAAAATTTTTATACAAAAAAACTGCCACCTTTATATTCGGTGACAGCTTCTTGTATTATTTCATATTTTATTTTTCAAGTTCAACACTCACAGGATTGTTTACAGGTGGAATACTCATAGTCATTGCATCACCGTAAACCACATTAAGCACATCGCCCTCTTTGATGTCCTCAAAGGCAACCTCATTGCCCTCACTGTCTGTGATAACCAAATTTTCATCAATTGCAAGCACAACCTCGCCTCTTTCATCGTCATTGACAGTGATTGTGTCATTGCTTACTGATGTTACGCTTACCTTTGTGCTTACGCTTTCTTCTGTTGCCTCGTCCGTATCTTCGGCAACAACCTCATCGATTGCTCCGTCCGATACAACTTCATCCTCTGCATTTTTATCGGCAATATAAATGTTTTTTTCATCATCTTTCACATCATAATCGAGGATTTCATCAAAAAGTGATACTGGCACATAAGTTACATCATCAATAATAACAGGTGCCTGACCCAAAGGCATAGGCGCTGTTCTGGCAAATGTGTAACCATCGGTACCTACAGAAAATGTCACATAACGTGGCAGGTCGGAAAGTACAACACTCTTGTTTTCGCCATCCCACTCCACATCAAAGCCAAGCTCCTCTGCTGTGGTTCTGACAGGCACAAGCTCCACGCCGTCCTGTATCACAGTATCAATACCTGTTGTTTTATCGTTAATAACAAGTTCCTTTGCACAAACCGTAGCAGCTGTCATAGCCGTTGCGGCAAGCATAGTGAACAATAATCCAATATTTTTTTTCATAATTTTCTCTCCTTGTATTGAAATAATCACAGAAATAGTATAATATATAAATAGGAGAAAATCAATAAACATTACATTAAGCTTTTCTTAAGCTTATGCATAATCAACAAACGGAGGTATAAAAAATGATATCTGAAAAAATGAAAGTTCTTGTCAAAAACAGTTCTGCCATAAGAGCTATGTTTGAAGATGGCAAGATAATGGCTGAAAAATACGGTAAGGAGAATGTTTACGATTTTTCACTGGGCAATCCTTCAATTGTTCCCCCACCGAGTGTGAAGAAGTCTATAATTGATGTTGTGAACGAAGTTCCCGAAATGGAGCTTCACGGCTATATGAACAACAGCGGTTTTGAGGACGTGCGAACTGCCATTGCCGATTACATCAACAAGACATACGGCATGAACTACACCGACAAAAACATAATCATGACAGTTGGTGCGGCAGGCGGTCTTAATGTTGCTTTCAAAGCTGTGCTTAACCCCGATGACGAGGTAATGATTATTGCACCTTACTTTGGCGAATACAGCAACTACATAAGCAACTATGACGGCGTAAAGGTTGTTGTAAGCCCCGATACGGAAAGATTTTCAATCAACTTTGAGGAGTTTGAGCAGAAAGTAAGCCCGAAAACAAAGTTTGTTATAATCAACAGCCCCAATAACCCAACAGGTGCCGTATACACAAAGGAAGATATTCAAAAGGTTGCATCTATTCTCGAGAAAAAGCAGACCGAGTTTGGCACTTCCATATATCTCATTGCGGACGAGCCATACAGAGAAATTGCTTTCAACGGTGTTGAAGTGCCATATATTCCAAAGTATTACAAAAATACAATCGTTGGCTATTCTTATGCAAAGAGTCTTTCCCTCCCCGGCGAAAGAGTCGGCTATCTTGCCGTAAATTCCGAAATTGACGGTTTTGACGAGCTTCTCGGTGCTATGAACACCGCAAACAGAATACTCGGCTTCGTAAACTCTCCAAGCCTTATGCAAAAGGTGATTGCAAGAGTTCAGGGTGAAACTGCCGATATTTCGGTATATGAGGAAAACAAGAACATTCTTTGCAAGGCACTTAAAGAATACGGCTATGATGTTGTTGAGCCGGGCGGAACTTTCTATATGTTCCCTAAGGCATTCATCGAAGATGATAAGGAATTTTGTGCGGTTGCCAAGGAATACAGACTTGTTATCGTGCCGGGTTCAAGCTTCGGTTGCCCCGGATATTTCAGAATTGCATTCTGCGTAGACAAACAAACGGTTCTCAATTCACTTGCAAGCTTTAAAAAGCTTGCAGAAAGATATAAGAAATAATAGATTATATGAGGCGTACACAAATGTCTTGAACACTTGTGTACGCTTTCTTTTAAATAAATATCGTAATGTAAAATTCACTACATTAAATCCACATCGTTAATTCAAGCAATCCTCATTTCATATTATTTTTCCATCCGGAAAATTTTTCATTGACTTTTACCCTCAACTGTGATATACTGGCAACAGAGTGTAGATGAAATCCACACGAAGGGGTACACCACCATGGGTGTAGACTTTTCGTGTGGATTATTTTTATGCGTTAAAAAAATAACAATCTTTTACAGGAGGTGCTCGGTATGGCTGTGATTAACGGAAAAAAATGTACCGATGCGGTTGGCAAAACCATAACACAGTATCTTGCCATGGCTGAATACAAGCCGGCACAGGTTGCGGTTGAAGTCAATCTTGAAATAGTCAGCAAAGCTGATTACGACAACACAATTATAAAAGAAAACGACACTATAGAGGTTGTCACCTTTATGGGCGGCGGTTGTTAAAAACGGGAGGAAACAAAAATGCAAAATGACAAACTTATAATAGGCGGACACGAATTTACATCAAGATTTATACTTGGCAGTGGCAAGTATTCACTTGAACTTATCAAGGCGGCAGTTGAAAATGCAGGTGCCGAAATTATCACACTTGCTTTAAGAAGAGCCGAGGGCGGTGCAGTTGCAAACATTATGGACTACATTCCAAAGGGCGTAACTCTTTTACCAAACACATCAGGCGCAAGAAACGCCGATGAAGCAATCAGAATTGCAAGACTTGCAAGAGAAGTCGGTATGGGCGATTTTATTAAAATCGAAATTATGAGAGATTCAAAGTATCTTCTCCCCGATAACTACGAAACTGTTAAGGCTACGGAAGTTCTTGCAAAAGAAGGCTTTATCGTTATGCCTTATATGTACCCCGACCTCAATGTAGCAAGAGATTTGCAGAACGCAGGTGCGGCATCCGTAATGCCACTTGCAGCTCCTATAGGTTCAAACAAGGGTATATGCACAAAGGATTTCATAAAAATACTTATTGACGAAATTGACTTGCCAATAATCGTTGATGCAGGTATCGGCAAGCCATCACAGGCTTGTGAAGCTATGGAAATGGGTGCGGCCGCAGTAATGGCAAACACAGCAATCGCAACAGCAGGCAACATTCCGGCTATGGCAGAGGCATTCAGAAAGGCTATTGAAGCAGGCAGAACAGCTTATGTAACAG
>CAZUXS010000023.1:0-20103 GCA_964624605.1 uncultured Lachnospiraceae bacterium
ACCACATAAGAATAAACTTCTTCCCTATGAAATCAATCAAGGCATTTTCTATGCCAAATGAAATAATAATCAATCCAAAGCAAATACATAACCACATAGAATTTAAAGAATGTGTTGCCCACGAAATGGGACATCAAAAACGAAATGCTTTTTATGACATATCATCAACTTATGAAACAAAATCCCGTCAAGAGGAACGTGCCACAAGATGGTCAACTCAATTCCTTGTGCCGGTTGATGAGTTGAAAAAAGCAGTTCGTTTGGGATATACCGAAACATGGCAACTGGCTGAATACTTTGATGTTTCCGAAAAATTTATAGCGGAGGCTATAAGAGTGCATAGGCTTAAGGGGAATATATAGAGGACTATACTATAAAAGAGAAGGGAGAAAAACTATGAAATATATTGAATTTTCTGATTTAGATTACAATAGTAATACCAAAGATGAAAAGCGACCGTACAAGGGTGAAAGTCTTATTGATTTTCCGAGAAATTATGTTGTGGTTGACATTGAAACAACGGGTTTTGTCCCAAAATACGATTATATTCTTGAAGTTTCAGCAATTAAGGTTCAGAACAATGAAATAGTTGCTGATTTTTCGTATATAATAAATCAACCGGATGTGAATATGGATTTGTATTCACATATACAAGCTCTTACAGGAATTACACAGAATATGATTGATGCCGGAACAGATGAGGAAACAGTATTAAAAGAGTTTGCGGAGTTTGTTAATAATGATCTAATAGTCGGTCATAATATAGCTTTTGACATCAATTTTCTGTATGACAGACTTTTATTGTTTGGGATTATTTTGGATAATGACTATATTGATACCGTACGTTTAGCAAAAAAACTTTTACCCGAACTCAATCATCATAGGTTGGTTAATGTAGCTGAAAAATTTGGTATTGATACGACAGGATGCCACAGAGCATTAAAGGATTGCCAAGTTACATACAGTTGTTTACAGAATTTAGAGCAGTTAACCGTTAATGAATACGGCAGTGTGGAAACTTTCAGAAATTCGAGAAATAAACGCAATTCAACAAAAAGTTATTATCATTCCACACATTCCAAAGATATTGTTCCAAGTGTAACCGATTTTGATGAAACCACTCCATTTTTTGGCAGAGTTTTTGCGTTTACTGGTGAGTTACAAATGAAACGGAGAGAAGCTATGCAGATTGTTGCGGATTTGGGCGGTATCCCGGCTGACTCGGTTACAAAAAAGACAAATTTTCTTGTTCTGGGAAACAATGACTACTGTCCTCTTATAAAAGATGGCAAAAGTGCAAAGCAAAAGAAAGCCGAAAAACTTATGTCGGAGGGACAGGATATTTGCATTATTACCGAAGAAGTTTTTATGGATATGCTTTCTGATACATTGAACAATACGGAGGTGCAAGCCGAAAATGAGTGATTACATAGAATTTCAATCCGATGATGAAATTGAAGAGGAGTTAAAAGCATTCGGATTTTCAACAAGGGACAGAAAAAAGCAACTCAAACCGTTATTGTATAAAGGTATTTTAACGGAAGAAGAAACGGTATGCAGGCTTGTAGGGAAGAAGATAACAGGGGATTATACAACTTTCGTCATATCTTTTGGAAATCAAATACAGTATATCAATCCCGCATACTTAAAAGAAATGCAAAAAACAGGTTTTGTACGCAATTATGACGGAGGTAAAGAATAATATGAAATTTTATACACTGTATGCGGATATAGATGAAGAAGCTGCCTTTTCCGAAAAAGAAAAGCATAATTCAATAAAAAAGATAGCAATTTCCGAGTTTGTTGACGGTGAGTTGACTTTTACAAAAAGTTGGGATGTCGAAAAATCATCAAACGGACAAAGACAACTTGGTAAGAAATATCTTAACGAAGTTTTCCAAGAAATAAACCCAATTATATTTAATAGCTCTGTCGTGATTTTTGATGCTAATTTTACGGTTTCACTTATATTTTTAACCTACAAATATTTGGCAAATAAATCCGAAAAAATTGATGGTGAACAAAAGACGAAAATTCTCTTTCCGGGACTGGCAAAAGAATTAAGAAACATTAAGTTTGATTATGTTTGTTTATCTTTATTGTACAGAAGACTCTTTTTTGAAATACCATCAATCAAACTTTCCGAATTATGTGATGAATGCTGTCCGATACAGGATAAAACAGCAGAAAACTATTCAAAAGCTGTTGGAGAGTTATTTCTTAAAATTGGCAAAATTGCCGATGTGGATAATATGACAGATTTAAAACATTTAGCTGGTGTAACTTTAGGGCAAGCCACAAATAACAGTGCTATAGCTGATTTTTTGTCAGGTGTGGAGTATAAGCGTAGAAAAAACACAGGTACTGAAGTTGAAAAGAAAGACAGAAAGAAAACCGACATTGAAGTTGAAGAAGAAAATAAGTTATTGAATAACAAGATAATCTGCTACACTCCTTGCGTGCCTATAACAGGTGACACAAGTTTTCGTAAATTTGATTTTGCGAGTGTGAGAAAATAGAACTAATCTAATTTGCGAGTAACTTGCCAAAACACCTTTAAACTGTTGCTATTACCTGAAAAAACACGTTTTTTAACTTGCCTGTAACTTGCTGAACCTGTCGGAAATTTCCACAGGTTTAATTAGATAAATATTAGATAAGATTGGATAAAGCATATTTTAAAGGTGGTGAAATAAGTGGCTCAACAAGTCGGGATATTATCCGAAAAAATAATAAACATTCTAGGGTTAAGTCTTCAAGCAAACACCCCCATATTGCTTGGTGAAAGCAATATAATACACATGCAAAACTCACACCCAAATGATTTTGCAAAATACGGGGATAATATAGCATTCATATTAAGCAATCCCGATTATGTGGGTATCAACAAAAAAGATAATTCAATAGAGTATGTGAAAGAATTTTGCATTGATGGAGAGTTTGTAAAGGTTGCTGTTAGGGTATCAAATAATGGACAATTATTCGCTCGGTCTATATATGTGCTTAATAACAACAGAGTTCACAACTTTATAAACAAGGGAACATTAAAAAAGGTTTGACAATTTTGCTATACCGGTGTATAATATTTATACAAGGAAGTAAACTATATTACGGAGATTAAAGGACGGAACGGGCAGCCGTCACCCCTCGAAAGAGGTTAGGAGATGTGGGAAGCGTCACCCCACTTAATTTCCGATTTTACAGTATGGCAAGTAGTCAATTTTATTGGTTACTTGCTTTTTTATTTAAGGAGGCGATTCAATGAGCACAAAGGAACTTGCGGTTAATGTTATAAACAACTTACCCGAAGATAAATTAAGGGCATTTTTAGTGTTATTTGCAGATGATAACACTCTTGCAAGAATGGAAAGTGATTTGATTGCAACAGACCCGGAACGCAAAAAATATAACAGTTTTAGTGAAATTATGGCGGAGATAGACAATGAAGAAGATTAAATATACTTTGGATTATACCAATATCTTCAAAAAGGACTATAAAAGAGCCAAAAAGCGTGGCTGTAATATAAAATTGTTGGAAGATGTTGTAAACACGCTTCAATGTGGTGAGCCACTACCACAAAAAAATCGTGACCACGCACTTACAGGTAATTGGAATGGCTATCGTGAATGTCATATCACACCCGATTGATTTGCTACTGATACAACATATACAGTTTCCAACAACAATAAAAGGAGATGATACAATGCCAACCTTAAGCATATTTTACGGAATAATAATAAGAATGTATAGCGAACAAGGTGGTAAACATAATATGCCACATATCCACGCTGAATACCAAGATGATGAGATTGTACTGGACTTAGATGGAAACATAATAGAAGGCACTATTCCCAAAGGCAAGCTAAAACTTCTTCTTGCTTGGATAGAAATTCATCATGAGGATTTACTTGCCAACTGGAAACTTCTTTCTGCCGGTGACGGCTATTTTAAAATTGACCCATTAAGATAAAAGGAGATGATTTTTATGAAATGCCCGAATATTATTGATGTAAAACCTCTGGATAACTACCGCATATACATTGTTTATGAAACAAATGAGAAAAAAATATTTGACGTAAGCCCTTACATAAAAGGCGAATGGTTCGGTAAATTAAGAAATATATCCGTTTTCAATACGGTAAAGCCTTGCAAAAATACAGTTGAATGGGCAGACGGACAGGATATAGCACCACATGAATTATATGAAAATTCTGAAAATGCAGAATAATTATACAACAGCAAAATGATTAAATATAAAATCAACCTGTGCAATTTTTGCATAAGTTAAATACTATTGCCCTGTGGCTATTTCAATTTTGGAAATAACCTCCATACATACACATATACATACTTCACTGCCCCACGCAGAAAAGGAGTATGAAAAATGAAAAATCCAAATGGTTACGGAACAGTAATTAAATTATCAGGCAAAAGAAGAAAGCCGTGGGCGGCTGTTGTCACAATCGGTTTTGAACTTAAAGAGGGTGAGGACTATTCCTTCATTCAAAAAAGAGAATACGTAGGCTACGCTGCCACACGTAAGGAAGCACTTGACCTCCTCACCGAATACCACGCCGAAAAGGCAAAAGCCCCCGAGAACGCAAAACACAAAATAACAATTGCAGAAATTTGGGAAATGTGGTGCAACAAAAATTTCAAAGACGGCGAAAAAACCGCAAGAGAATATTCATATCGTGCGGCTTTTAAAAAAATAGAACCTCTGCACGATAAATATATCACGGATATAAAATTGGAAGAGCTTGAAAATCTTATGTTGCAATATGAAAAAAAGTCACGCTCAACTTATAACAACATCAAAACGGTGCTCAATTTTATTTATGCGTATGCTACCAAGTACGAATACACCGAAAAGAACTATGCACAGTACCTTGATAACTCAACCAAAAAACAAGAAGGTGCACTGCCAATACCTAAAGATGTTGTAACCAAGCTTTGGAAAGATACGGAAAAATACAAAATCATTTTGATGTATTTGTATACTGGTTGCCGTGCAAAAGAGCTTTTAAACCTCAAACTCACGGATATACATCTTGATGAAAAGTATTTTCACATATCCGAAAGCAAAACACCTGCCGGTGTCAGAGATGTTCCAATCGCCGACAAAATTCTGCCGTTTTTCAAAGAGTTTGCCAAAAATGCAAGTGCAACAAAAAAACAAACCAAGCTCTTTGACAATTTAACCTACCCCACGTTAAGGAATTTTTTCCTTAACGATGAATTACTCTCACCCTACACCCCTCACTCCTGCCGTCACTCATTTATATCAATGATGACAGTAGCCGGTGTGGATGAAAGAATACTTCAACAAATCGTAGGTCACGCCGGTGAAAATGTAACACAAAAAGTCTACACACATATCCCCATAAAGGATAAGCTAAAAGCCGTAAACAAAATCTAAACGAATTATAACAAAGCAAACGGTTGCAATAACAAAGCACGGAAATGAAATCAACCAACCTCACGGCATAACCATTTTCGTGACCTCACGAAAATGATTCGGCTATGATTTAGCTAAGGACATTTCTGTCCTTAGCAAATTGCAAGCAAGTTAAAAACCACAGCTTTTAAAGGCACTTGCCCACCTCGCCCCACAATCGGAGCAATTGCAGGCAAGTTAAAAAGGATGTAAAGTGCAACGGTGCAACAACCAATTACAATTTGCAAACAGCATTCACGATTGATTCAAGTTTCATTCGAGTTTGGTTCAAGTTTCATTCAAGTTTGATTCGAGTTACATTCAAGCTTGATTCAAGTTGCATTCAAATTGCATTCAAGCTTGATTTAAGTTGCATTCGGGTTTAATTCAAATCGGGCCCGATTGTAAAATCGATAATAGCATTTTGCCAACCTCGACAAAATGAAAAAGACTTTGCGGCCACCAAGCAAACGCCCTGTTTAAAAGGCTTTTCAGCACCGTGTTTTGCAAAAAAATTCAGTTCAAAAAAATCAAAAAGGAGAATATCTATGATAAAATATAAAATCAATATAGTAAATGCCCTTGCCGAAAAAGGCTATATCCCAACTCGAATAAGGGCTGAAAAAATTTGAGTTTTTGTATGTTATATGTAAGTTGTATGTAAGTTATTAGTAAACTATGACCTCAAAACAACCATTTATAACTCATTACAAAAAAAACTCAAAATCCCCAAAAAACAGCCAACCCACCCCAACAGCACATTTTTAAAAGTTTAGTCAATTTAACACCTGTTTAAAAAATATATTATAACAAATATAATATTTAAGCAATAAAAAGAACCGAAATAAATCTAAAATATTTCGGTCATTATCTTTTATTTTATGCTGTTCCAAAATTCAACAATTTTAAATTTCACCCTCACAGGTGTGTTATCATCGGTTATAAGAGCATAATCTTCATCTTTCATATTTTGCTTTAACATATCTTTTTCCTTATCGGGTATTTCCGCCTGTGTCACATCCACATAGCAGAGCGGTGGAAAAAGCACACACCACCAATTGTGTCCGTTTGCCTCGCCTATTTCTATCCTAAGTGCCGTGTAATCACCCGCAGGCAGTGTCACATCCCCGTATTTTTTTGTTGGGAAATAGTCGTTTTGAACGGTAACTTTCACAGGATAATCATAGCCGTTTTTATATACCGTATTTTGTGCACAATCTCTTATAGCTTCCACATTTTTTTCCAAATATTTCACTGTTTCTTTTCTGTCTGTCATTTTTGAAAGTCCGTTTTCAAATCCCGAAAGAACATCATCCCTTACCTTTATTTTAAGCTGTTGGTCATCCGTGCTGTCACTGTTTGCAAGCACATGAAAACGTATTACCCCGTTTGATATATCCCTTTGTGCATTTTTGGAATATACCCTACTGCATATCAAAATCGCAATCACTGCCGAAAACAAAACAAATTTTAAACCTTTCATATACAACCTCCCACCAATACTTCTATAGTTCAAGTATTGCCAAATTCAGGGCTTGTATACATTTTAATCGGATATTTTGATTTCATCATTTGATAATACGATGGTTGGGATATTTATTTCTTCATTTTTTGACTTTACAATATAATAATCGTTTAATGTAACCTTTCTTGCATTTTGATTGTTGTCATAATAATCTTCTATAAAAGCCACCGCCGAATTTGTACCGTACTCGGTTTCAAATATATTTTCCGCATTTTCACCTTTCAACAAAATTACATTTTTACTCATCTCGTTATTGTTTTCACAAAAGTCTGTCAGTTCATTGAATGATAAATATTCATCGCATATTGCAACCGAACACTTTCCGAAAAAAAGTTTGCCGCTTGTTACGCTGTCCAGATTTTCAAAAGCCGTAATAGCACTTGTGCCATATCCCTTTTTTACGATAACCTTCCTGCCCGATTCGTTACTATCTGCCGAAAGAACAGCTATTGCCGCATAAGCCGTATATTTATTACCACTTTTTTCAAGTGCACACCCGAGCACAAAATCCCTGTTTTCAACCTCTCTGCTACCATTGCAGCCACAGAGCAGAATCGCAATAAGACAAAGTAAAATAATATTTTTCATCGGCTTTCACCTCCGAAACGTAAAATTGCAGGCAAAAGCAAAATCAAAAACAAACCCGCATATTTTTCAATAAAGTATATCAAGTTATAATCTTTTGCAATAAGACTAACCACAAATATAAATATGCAAATCGGAATTAAGACCTTGTTTTTATCAACTCCAAAGCCCTTTGATATGAAATTTGATATAAAAAACAGGTTAAGCATCAAGCCGAAAAATACAGCCGTAACCCAAAAACACATCACAAGTGCTTCTTGCCTGTGTATGAAAAAGCCTACGTTTTCGGCTGAATACATCATTTCAAGCACTGCAAAATCTTGATTTAAAAAATAAGTTTTACCGTAAAACAAAACGGTAATAAGGGCAACGGCAACCGTTATGAATACCGAAATCACCACAGCGCTTACCATACCACGTCTGCCGCCCGTTGCGTACTCTCCACCCAAAAGCGTAAGCTCCGCACCACCGAAACAAAAGCCGAGCGGCAATATATTTGAAATTGAAACCCCGCTTGTGTCAAAATTTGATATATCGCAATTTTTCACTCCCATAGCATACACAAATATTACCGGTATAATCACAAACCAAAATAAAATTTCACCGCTTCTGCCTATCACCTCTATCCCCTTGTATGCACCGTATATACCGCACACAAGCATAAATGCCGATATAATAAAACAGCTCATTTCATTCAGCATAATTTTGTTTGCACAATTCGAAAAAAAACCGAGTGCAATACCCTCCGTTAATATCAGTTTTGCCGAAAATACAATTGCTATGAGCTTTGCAAAAAAATTGCCGTATTTTTCGGAAAGCTCACATATTCCACCACCACCCAATCTTGTTATAAATAATGTGTAAAGAATATTTAAAATTCCCGCACAAAGTAAATTTATAATATTTGCCTGTGCGAATACGGGCAAAAGCACAAGTGATGTTCCCAAGGATTGTATTATAATCAAGGCTTGCAGCTGTCTGACCGATATTTTTTTATTATTTATTTTCGGTATCATCGTTTTCACCTCCAAACACTGTGGTATGTTTAAGCATAAAAAGAGGAAGTCTGAATATTGTATCTTTTAATCTGCCCTTGCCCGTCTGCATACTGCCGCTAAACGGTGACACATAACAAATGCCGAAGCTTTCCAAAGAACAAATATGCAGGCATACAAGTATGACACCAACTGTAACCCCCATAAGTCCGAAGAATGAGGCTAGAACTATTATAAGATACTTTATCAATCTGTATGCCGAAACAAGCGCCACACTGGGTATAGCAAAACTGCAAATACCCGTAAGTGCCACTATAATAACTATCATTGGGCTTACAAGCCCCGCATCGACAGCCGCTTGACCTATTATAATACCACCGACTATACCAAGTGTGCTGCCTATGGCGGCTGGCAATCTTATTCCCGCCTCACGCAAAGCCTCAAAGGCAAGCTCCATCACAATCATTTCAACCACCGTCGGAATTGGCACACCGCCCCTCGCCCCCGCAAGGCGCAAAATCAAATCCGTAGGCAACATTGACGGATGATAGAGCATAACCGCAATATATATTCCGGGCAAAGTAAAGGCAATAAAGCCCGCAATGTATCTTATAATTCGCACAAAGGTCATTATCTGCCACCGCTGATAATAGTCCTCCGAGGATTGGTAAAAGCTTGCAAGCACGGTAGGCACAAGCAAGGCAAAGGGCGAATTATCAACTATGACGGCAATTCTTCCCTCCGCTATTTCAGCCGCACACTTGTCGGGGCGTTCCGTCATTTGCGCCTGCGGAAATGGTGAAAGCTTGTCCTCCTCAATAAACTGCTCGATATAACCGCTGTCACAAATCAAGTCTATGTTAATATCATTGAGCCTTTTTTTCAGCTCACGGAGTATATTTTCATTTACAACATCTTCCATATACATCAAGGCAACATCGGTTTTAGACCTTTTCCCAAGCTGTAAATTTACACACTTAAGTGCCGTATCCCTTATTCTTCTTCTGATGAGAACTGTATTTATTCTCAATGATTCGGAAAATGCCTCCTTTGAGCCTTGCAGAACAACTTCGGTTTCAGCTTTCTCCACACCTCTTTTAGGGAAGCCCTTAGCCGATAATATAACGGCATTTTCAAAACCGTCAATAAAAAAGGCGGCATTGCCCACCATAACCTCATCAATTGCCTTATCAATATCGTTTTCCGTTTTCAAATCCGCTGTTGTTATTCCGCCGTTTAAAAGTGCGTTGAATATATCTGTTTGCAGTTTCTCGGCACTCGGCGGTGTCAGCCTTATATCAAGCATTAAGCTTTTCATAAGACAATCTTCGATAAGCCCCCTATCCGCCATATCATCTATATAAATAACATAGGCTTCAATTTCTCCGTGCACACCTATTTTAAATTTACGCTTTACAATATCTCCCCAATCACAAAATTTATTTTCAATGTAATCTATATTAGTGTTCAAATCACCGTTTATATGCATAAAAAAATCACCCACATATATTTTTACTTATGTGAGTGATTTTATACATTTTATTAAAATCCTTTGGTGAGTGCATATATAAGTATTACCGCACCCGCAATTATTCTGTATATACCGAAAGCCTTGAAGCTGTTACGCTTTATGTAGTTCAAAAGGAATTTGATTGACACTATGGATATTATGAATGATACAAGCATACCAATCACAAGCTCCGTTACTTCAAGCCCCGTTGGCTGAAATCCGTCCATAACATACTTCACACATTTCAAAAGACTTGCACCGAACATAACGGGGATTGCAAGGAAGAATGTGAACTCCGTTGCAACGTAACGTGAAGTGCCAAGCATTATACCACCGAGAATTGTTGAACCGCTTCTTGACGTACCGGGGATAATTGAAAGCACCTGTGCAATACCTATTCCCAGTGCCGTTTTATATGGCAACTTGTTAAGGTCGGTATGCACCGCCTTTTTGTTCTTGTGATAATTTTCAACCACAATAAAGACTATACCGTAAAATATAAGTGTGCCTGCAATAACATAAGGTGAAACCGCATCCGTGAATATGTGCTCTGAAAGCCAATCATCAAGCAAAAGACCGATTACTGCGGCAGGCAAACAAGCAACGATAACTTTCACCCAAAGCCTAATCGTTTTTATCTTTTCATTCTTACTTTTACTTGGAGCAAACGGATTGAGCTTGTGAAAATAAAGCACCACAACCGCCATAATTGCACCAAGCTGAATTACAACATCAAACAATTCCTTGAAATTATCCGACATATTATAATTCATAAGATTTTCAAATATCATAATATGACCCGTACTGCTTATAGGCAACCATTCGGTTATACCCTCCACAATACCTATGATAATAGTTTTCAAAATTTCGACAAAAGCCAAATTACTCTCCTCCTTATAATTTAAACACTAACATACTTATTATACTATAAAATTTTGATTATGGCAATATGTTTTGCAGATTTTATTGTATCGGTTAGACAAAGTATATTGTTTAACTATTTATGCATACTTGGAAAATTGTATTTTAAAGCTAAATACACAAATATTAGGTATATATAATGATAATTTTGATTGAAAATAAAACGAAAATGTTGTATAATATACTTAAGATAAATCGGAACGAGGAGGAGATGACATGAAAAGAATAAATATCAGAAAGTCTGCTATAGTTACGGGATTTATTATGCTGTTGATTATCGGAAGTGTTATAGGGCTTATTTGTCAGCTTATAATAGAAAATAACAAAAAGACGGTTACTATGGAAGCAGAGGTCAAATCCAGTGATATCTCCAGAATCGTGGAAAGTTATGTGGAGGATTTAAATATTTGGGGAACATTGTTGGATGAATACGGCAAAGAGATTATTGATAATTTTGATGCTTTGGCAGAGGGTTTTTATGGGCAGTCTTCGGTTATCAGTTGTGTGCAGATGGCTCCCAGAGGTGTTGTTACATATATGCATCCGTATGAAGGAAATGAGGGTGCTTACGGGCATGATTTGTTTGCCGACCCCGAACGTGTGGAGGAAGCAACAATTGCAAGGAAAACAGGCAACATCATCATTTCGGGACCGCTAACATTGAAACAAGGCGGCAGAGGACTAATTTCAAGGATACCGATTTACTCGGATGTATCCGATGAACCCGATCATTTTTGGGGATTTGTAATGTTTCTGCTTGATATTGACGAACTTAATAAACAGTTACCCTTGGAGCAGTATGACATAGAGTATTATGATTATAGACTCTGGCGTCCTGATGGTGACAAAAAACCGGTTGTCGCACAATCAACAACAGCTGAGCTGAATGATGCTATTGTTGTAGATGTTTCCTTACCTACAAATGTTGTATGGAAATTGGCGGTTCAGCCGAAAAACGGTTGGCTTAATAAAGGATATTTGTTGCTGCTTTGTTTAATGGGTTTATTTGTGTTTGTTATAGGTTTGGCTTTTGTTGAAAAAGCAAATCAAAAGAAAGAAAAAATTGAAAAAGAGCGAATGTACAGACAAGAGTTAGCCAATGCACTTGAGGAAGCAAAAAAAGCAAATCAGGCAAAAAGAGATTTTCTTGCAAAAATGAGCCATGATATCAGAACTCCCATAAACGGAGTTGTCGGTATGACACATATTGCGCTGAAAAATATCAAAGATACGGAACGTGTGGAGGATTGTCTTAATAAGATTGATACTTCTTCACAACATTTACTTTATTTGATTAACGATGTGCTTGATATAAGCAGAATCGAAATGGGAAAAGAAGTTAAAAATTACGAACCGTTTGATATGATGTCTGTTCTTGAAAAATGCAAAGCCATTATACAAAGTCAATTGACAGGTAAACAGATTGACTTTATTGCGGACTTCAAAGGAGTGAAACATCATCGTTTGATTGGCGATGCAATCCATTTGGAACGTATTTGCATCAATATTCTCGGTAATTCGGTAAAGTTTACAAAAGAAGGCGGAAAAGTTATATTCAGTGTTACGGAAGTTTTATATAACGATAAAACGGTGAAATTCCGCTTTGTATTTGAAGATACGGGAATCGGTATTAGTGAAGAATTCCTGCCTCATCTTTTCAATGAATTTTCTCAAGATATTGATCGTGGAAGAACCGACTACAAGGGAACAGGACTCGGGATGGCAATTACAAAGTCCTATGTTGATATGCTTGACGGAGAGATTGATGTAAAAAGTAAACTTAATGTGGGAACAAAGTTTGTGGTTGAGATACCTGTTGATATTAACTACGAGAAGAGCGAAGAGAGTGTTGGTATACAAGATGAAGGACTTCTTTCGGGACGTAGAATTTTGCTTGTAGAGGATAACAAATTGAATGCAGAGATTGCCGGTGAAATTTTGAAGAGCGCAGGTGCTCAAGTAACATTTGCGGAAAATGGAAAAAATGCAGTGGATGTATTCAAAAAATCGGAGGTTATGTACTTTGATTTGATTTTGATGGATATTATGATGCCGGAAATGAACGGTCATGAGGCAACAAAAGCAATAAGAAAATTTGAAAGAAAGGATGCAAAAACTATTCCGATTGTTGCAATGACAGCAAATGCATTTGAGGAGGATAAGCAAGCGGCACTTGAATCGGGCATGAATGCACACGTGGCAAAGCCTATTGATATAAACGTATTGATGCAAGTCATTATTGATATGCTTAGTCACAAATCAAATTCTACTGTGTAGAATAATACAGTGCTGTATTTCGGAGTCCGTTTCAAGTTTTGTGTAAACACCAAAAACCGATGTATATCAATAGGAGCAGAACCGGCAAAGTTCTGTTCCTGATTTTTATAATACGCTTCAAATTTTACATTGTCAATATCTATTTGAAATTGGCAAAGCCTATCTTCGAAAAACATCATAAGTTGTCCTCTGATTTTACCCCAATCTTATCTGCGTCCCGTCCATTTTTTAGTGATATCCATAGCCGCTAAATACAGCATTTCCGGCAGGCTGTCGTCGCTTGGAAAGGCGGATTTATTCTTTGTCACCTTACGCAGCTCAGTGCTGTATTTCTTTTTCTGTTCATATCTATGCCTAAAGCAATATAAACAACCTTTTTGATATTCTATCCTCGCTTAAGACTATCTATAGCATTGGCATCCTTTTCCTGCTCCGTCTTAGGCAGTTTACTATAAGGCACAAGATCCTCATGTATTCGCTTTTTTTCATTCTTATAGCGTCCCTCACTCGGCTCGTTTGCAGGTCTTTCGCCCCACCTCCAGTGGTTCAACAAATGATAGCGACACCACCTTATATGCTCAAGCTCATTTTTCTCTTCACCTATCGCCAACAATCCACTATTCGGTGTTTTAAGACTCTCTCTGATATAATTATAATCGGCAGCAGCAATATTAGACCCCTTTACAAAGTTATCCAACTCGCTCCAGTCCTTCTTGGCTCTTTTAAGTGCCTCCTTATTTGTTTCTTCCTGCCGATAATATTCATAATCCTTATTATGTTCCACATTATAATTATGATTAAGCAGCATCGCAGCCTTATACAGTTCATCGGTCTTTATATTCTCTTCGGTCAAATTATCCTTATACAGACCGAAACCAACTATCCTACCATTATACAATCTCTCCAGTTCATTATTCTCGGGAGAATAATAATGTATCTGTACCTTGTTATCAAAGTTGATTTCAGTAAGAGCCGTCAGCAGCTCAATATTTTTCTCCTCGGTGATAATCACCCTATCCATATTCTGCACTATATAGTTAAGCTGCTGTCTGTAGTCCTCTCTATGGAAGATAACCTCATCTCTGTTCATCATCTTAAAATCAGAGTGCAAGCTTTCATAAATCCCTGTATCTCCCCAGATATGATAAATAAATCTCTGCTTAGTTGAAAATAGATTATTCAGCACCGCCTGTTCATACAGCTTCTTACCCAACTCACCAAAGCCGATTATCGCTATATTAAGTTCTTGACCTTTTTCCTTATAAAACTCAATAAGGCTTGTATTTTTATCTTTCCAATAGCTCCTTGCAATAATCTCATTTATATTAAAAAATCGCAAATCCTCGCTATTACACACCTCTAGCTGTAATGGGTTAATCGTACTTAACATTGCATAGACGATTTTTCCTTTGAACTTGTCCTTGTTTTCATTATAGAACTCTACGCTATCCATATCATTATCGAACATTAATATGTGGTGCTTAACCCATTCTACCCTTTTGTTTTCGGAACGTATGCCACATTCTAAGTTATTACACACCGTTTCGCAATGCCTGCTGTCACCATAAACAGCAGTAGCCTTATCAGGTTTCATTATTCGCAACACAACGCACTTTATCTTTTGCATAGTCCTCTTAATAGTGAGTAATAAGCCACTTGCCAACATCACGGGAGCCAACCATCTGCTTATTTCGATATAAATATTTTTATCATCCATATAAGGACTCATAGTATACAGTGTTATAGCACCATAAAGTGAATCAAGACAGCCCTCTCCGGCAAGTATATAGCCTGTCGCAGCTAAAACAAATGGCGTTAGAAATAATATAATAAATGCCGTTTTTTTCATAACCTCACACCTCATCTATATCTAATTTGCCTGTTTTAAGGAATTTATCTACGCTGTCCTGTGACAAGTCTACAGAAAGGCTGCAACCTTCATCCGCATATTCACATTTTTCTCCGATGCCATTTCCACCTACACCCAAATCCCAGTATATGATATTATCAGTGTACACCTTAGCAACAAGTGCTTCATATACCTCCTTGTTCGTTTTTGGTATATCACCTATTAGCCTTTTAAGCACAAAGGTATACTCAGCATCATTGATATTATCAAAACTGTCCTCACTTTCAGAATCAGGCACTAAACTCAATATTTTTTCTATTTTTCTTGCAGATTTAACATCTTTCGGAATAGCTTCAAATTTAAAATCAGACAATTTATTGTTATCCTTTGTATATCTTAAGAATCCCGCAATAAGATTTATTATATCTATGTATATATTATTTCCTATGTCTTTATTGATATAGCAGTTAAACGGCTTCATTTCGGAGTGACACCCATCTATCCTTACACCCTCAAAAAGCTCCATAACCCCTACAACACCATTGCTTACACGATTGATTTCATCAAGTATGTATTGCTCGCAGAAGAGAAAATCCACACCCAAGCGTTCCGCAGCGGAATGATGACGTTCTTTACAGTTGCCGCATCCATCCATAAGATAGAAATTATTCAAAACATTATAGAGATACTGCTTTGTTTCATCATATTCCATAATATCATAGGCTGTACAAGTATTTATTCTCTCTATCAGCTCAACCAGTAAGCCCTTTGCAGAATTATCTCTACCGTGATAATCCTCTCCCCATTGGTTATCTCTTCCGCTTTTTATAACCTGACCGAAAAATCGTGTCCAAAGCAAGTGCTCATTATCACCCTGTGGAATTGTCAACTCAATACTTTCAAAATCAATAAGGCTTTCTCTCCCCATAAAGTCTGTAAGAGGCGATGAAAGACCTAACATAAGTGTATCATCCGGATATTCCGAATCCGGTTCCCAATTTTTGAACTCCTCATAAAGCAAGCTCTCAACATAAAGAATAAGCGCTATCCCCAGTCTTTCCAGATTGGTAGTCACTCCCAAAACAACTTCCGGTGCTACTGTCCTTATACTCTCAAAAAGTTCACCTAAGTTTTGTGCCAATATTTTGCTGGGATTCATTATTCCTGCCTCGGTACACACCCTATAAGCAATCTCATATTCAGATGGCATCCCCGCAATAAATTTATCAAAACTTGTTCCATACTTTTCCTCGATAAATTCACTATCCTTATTAAACATATATCCTATATCATTACTACTTAGTTCCTGCTCACACCATCCCACCCTGTTAACTTTCAAAAACTCTCTTACAGAGCCGTTTTTTACTATTATTTCGTCTATATCCACAGGCAAAATTTTAATCTCAAGCTCATCTAAATGTCTGTTGGTGGTTAGGTCACATTCCGTGTGGTACAGCTCCGCCAACACAGGAGCACTTGTAAGCGAATTTCTTGATACAAATAACAAAAAAGCACGACAATTAGGGTGCTGAATAGCATCAAAGGCAGGCTTTTGCCAGTCATCGCCCGTATGCGACTTCATCTCCTTGTCAATCCATATATTAATACCTTTCTGCTGTAGTGCCAAAACATAAGGGAATACCACATTTGCGTCACTTCTACGGTAGCTGACAAAGGCAAATGGCAGAGACTTATCACAAGACTTTATCTGTTCCCTATAGCTTTCAAGCTCCCCATCCTCAATGCGTTCAATCTTTTCATGGTATACCACCAAAAAAACCTCCTCAATATTAACATAAATTTACTATTTTGTACTAATTATTTTATCACATTGCACATACTTTGTCAAATTCAATCGGATAAGAGATATAAGATGTTACATGAAATAAGAGCTGAAACATTATCGTCGGTCGAACAAAAAAGCATAATCATAACTTTTACATAGATAAATTTCACTTCTTGTCAAGATGTAAAAATAAACAAATTTTAGAAATTTCTTATATTTTTTTTGAAAAAGCATTTGATATACTCCATAGAGTATGCTATAATATAAACATGAAAGGATGTGAAAAATACCATTTATTACGCTTATTGTCAAGGAGGTTATTAAAATGGAGGAATTTAACAAAATAACAAATATCATTTTCACAACTATATCAATTATTTTTTTAATCATACTTATATATGGAGTTTCATCAAAAGGTTTTAACTATACAGCTGTAATAGCAATCATTCTTAATTTACTGCTCGCAACAATATCTATAAAAGATTTAAAGAAAGGTGGTGAGTA
Organism: uncultured Lachnospiraceae bacterium; assembly: GCA_964624605.1. GTDB lineage: Bacteria > Bacillota > Clostridia > Lachnospirales > CAG-274 > CAZUXS01. The sequence goes on from CAZUXS010000023.1 coordinate 17,391, forward strand.
ATATGGCTACATCTTCTGAGGTTAAACGCCGTTACAACTCAAAAACATACAAACGCTGGACAAGCGACATCAAAAATGAAGATTTTGACAAAATCGAAGAAATACGAGAAGCCACGGAGTTATCCAGAGCGGAATTTCTCAAAATGCTTGTAAGTGAAAGATACGATATCAAATTTTAATTTCCACCCCTCTGACTACCTCGGAGGGGATTTTTTCTGTACTTCTTATATCCGCACTCCATCAACCGTATTTCATCCATCTAAGCCGTTAGCCATTAAAAAAGAGTAATTTTTACATAATTTTTCAAAAAACACTCAGTATACTGTGAATAACATCGTATAATATAAACATAAGTAGGTGGCAAACTTGAAAAAATATAGAAAAAATGATAAAAACAACAGAAAACTTAATATAGCAATAAGCTACTCATCGTTTGAATAACTAACCTCTCTCAACACCATGCATACCATGCGATACTCGGCAGTTCAATAGTTTAAGTGTAATACCTTATTACTTTCTATAATATCAATACTATAAGTTAAACATTTTTAAATACAAGGATATATTATTTTGTGTTTTCACTGCTATTATTTAAATTACTACAGCAAATATATTTGTTTATATTGTTCATTTTTATTTGCAATGTTTTATCGTTTTTACAATACCGATTATAACAATTATATCGTCTGTAATTATCTTTATCGATTTTTTATATTTTTTCATTTTTTACACAAAAATTGAGCAATAAAGAAAAAAGTCCCATTTAATTTTTCCGATATCAATATTTTGAACAAAAATAAAAAAAGGGGGTAACAATTTTTCAAAATTATTAGAACTCACATATCTATTGAAAAATGTAGGTTTAAATTATGGCAAAAAAGAAGATAACCAAAAGTTCTGAGAGACAGACATTAAGAGAAATGATGGCGGTATATTTGAAAAGAATCTTCAAATTTTCTATGATAAAACATTTTATGGTAAGAGGCAGGGATTTGTAGTTTTCTCCGAACTAGGTTGTTTAAACAACAGTATGAGGAATTGATGCTTCCTATTTTGCATTTGTGGCATAAAAAGCAGCTCTCACTTTAGCCGAAAACTTGAAATTAGGTGTATTTTTTGCTACTCGTCTTTGGCAACAGCTTGTCTCTTATATCCGAAACATTCCAACACTTATCTTAAAACCTCTCGCTCTTTGTTTCGTTATGATAGTTAGTCTCTGATGAGCGACCATACTTGGTATAACCCAAATGACTGTTCATTTTTTCTCTCAACATACACTGAATTATGCCTGCAAGTAAGTCCTTAAGGTATCATAAAAAAAGATCTCCCATGACATTAATTTTATTTTGCCACAGAAGATCTTTTTAGGGTATTATTTTTAATTTACAGAGATTTTTTTATAGCCACGACTTACTGATAAAATCAACATTACTAAAAATTTCCAAACATCGTTACAAAATCATTACCACAATGACAGTGGGTGTGTACTGCTTTTTTTCAGTGGTTTCCAAAAGTTAGTTATCAAACTGACTTCTATACAAATCGGCATAAAAGCCTTTTTTGTTCATAAGTTCATTGTGAGTACCCATTTCGATAATGTCGCCATCTTTCAAAACCAGTATCTTATCGGCATTTTTTATGGTAGAAAGTCTGTGAGCAATAACAAAACTCGTTCTCCCCTCCATCAGTTTGTCAATTGCCGCAGAAATGATTTTTTCGGTTCTTGTATCCACAGATGATGTAGCCTCATCCAGAATCAATATCGGTGCATCATCAACCATCGCTCTTGCAATAGTGATAAGCTGCTTCTGACCAGCTGAAATATCCGCATCCTCCGCAAGTATAGTATCCACGCCATTCGGACACTTACCGATAAAATCATCCAATCCGCAATTTTTTATTGCCTCATTAAACCATTGTTCCGTAACATTCTTTTTGGAATACACTATATTATCACGAATACTGCCATGGAATGTCCATGTTTCCTGAAGCACCATACTTATAAGGCTGTGCAATGTTTCACGAGACATATCATAGATAGAAGTCCCATCTATTTTAATGTCACCGCCATTGACCTCATAAAAACGTGTAAGCAGGTTGATAAGCGTAGATTTACCCGCACCTGTCGGACCTACTATAGCAATTTTTTGTCCCGACTCCACATGGCATGAAAAATCATGCACAATAATATTTTGAGGATTATAACCAAATTTGATATGAGTAAAATCAACTTCACCTTTAACATTTTCAACCAAAACATTTGTTGTTCCCTTATCTTCCATTTCATGCTGTTCAAGAAGTGCAAATATTCTGGTGCCTGCTGCAAGTGCAGGCTGTATTTCACCTACTGTCTGAGCAATCTGCGAAACAGCTCCCGCAAATATCTGTACATACTGTATAAATGCAACAATGATACCTATCATCGTTTTTCCGTTTAAAACAAGTATAGCTCCGACAACACAAACCAATATGTAGCTGAAGTTGTTTGCAAAAGTTGACATGGGAGCCATCATATAGGACACAAGCTGGGTTTTCCATGTGGACTCAAACAGCTCTTTATTTGTTTTTTCAAATTCCTTGACAACTTCTTTTTCGGCATTAAATGATTTGACTACCATGTGTCCCTTTATATCTTCATTTATAAGTGCATTGAGCTTGCCGAGTAAATCCCTGTTTTGCTTAAAATAAGGTATTCCCATGCTTAATACCTTCA
>CAZUXS010000024.1:0-19718 GCA_964624605.1 uncultured Lachnospiraceae bacterium
AGAGGATTGGATGTGGTGGCAGCTAACAAGGAGTTGTTGAGACCTCTTTATGAGAATTTTAATGCTTGGATATTGGACCATGACAGGAAAAAGATTGATTTGATGTTTAAGAAGTAACTACTCGCCTGATGCCTTATTATAAAGTGTCACAACAAATTCCGATTTATAGGTGAGTCTGAATTCTCCCCAAATGGTTATTTATCAACTGTAAGTTGTGATATAGTCTGCTTTGTCAATCTTTGCCCTATACCGAAATGCTCCGGTACAGGGCAATAATTATGTACTTTTATATTTTTTCAAAAACCGGCTTTCTTTGCTTGAAACGGGTTATGTAATTAAATCCGCAATCCTTTATGAGATTGTAGGCAAAATCTATATGGTCGCCCACAACTTCACTTTTATGTGAATCACTGCCTGCCGTTATAATTTCGCCGCCAAGCTCCTTGTATCTTTTTATAATATCTTTCTGCGGATATACATTGTCTATGCCATAGCGGAAACCCGAAGTGTTTACCTCAATTCCCTTGCCCTTATTTATAAGCTTTTTCAAAATTTCGTCAATTAAATCGGCATAGTCCTTGTATTCAAGGCTGTTATCGGTGTAGGTGCCGTATCTTGTGATATAGTCAAGGTGGCCGTAAACACAAAAATCGTTGCAGGTTTCAATGTTTTTCAATATTTCCTCAAAGTAAATTGTGTAGGCTTCCTCCTTGGTTTTGTCACCGAAAAATTTCTGCCTGTCGTAGTATACATCCAGAGTTTGCACGGCGTGGGATGAGCCTATTATAAAATCAAAAGGATGGCTGCCTGTCAGGTGGTTGATATACTTCGCCCACTTGCTTTCAAGTCCGATTTCCACACCGCAGATAATTGAAATTTTATCCTTGTATTTCTCCCTCAATTCAAGCATACGGGGAATGTATTTATCATAGTCCGTAAATGTGTAGCGTGGGTCAAAATCAACGTGGTCGGTGAAAGCGATTTCGGTTAAGCCCTTGTCTATGGCTGAATTTATGACAGCCTCAACGGGCGCTTCACTGTCACTTGAATATATTGTGTGTACGTGATAATCGGCAAAAAACATATCATTTCCCCCTTACTGCAATTCGGCGCTTGCTTCTTCCCACTTTTCATAAAGCTCCGCAAGCACTTCTTCAAGCTTTTCTTTTTCTTCATAGGTTTCTCTCAATTTCACAACATCGGATGAAATTTCTTCGTTGCCGAGGAGTTCATCAAGTTCGGCAATTTTTGTTTCGGTTTCTTCGATGTCAGCTTCTATCTTTTTAACGGCATTTTCCTTTTTACGTGCGATAGCATTTGCTTCCTTTTGCTTCTGCCAATCCATTTTTGTGGAGGTTACAGCCTTTTGAGCCACTTCCTTTGATTCTTCCTCCGCAGCGGATTTCTTTTCGATATAGTAATCGTAGTTACCGAGATAGGTTGTTGCGCCTGTTTTGTTAAGCTCGATTATTTTTTGAGCCGTGCTGTTTATAAAATATCTGTCGTGAGAAATGTAGAGCACAGTTCCCGTATATTCCCTGAGAACCTTTTCCAAAATTTCCTTTGAATTGGTGTCGAGGTGGTTTGTCGGCTCGTCCAAAATGAGGAAGTTGGCATTTGAAAGCATAATTTTTGCAAGCGCAACACGTCCTTTTTCGCCACCGCTCAATGTGCCTATTGTCTTGAAAACGTCATCACCGGTGAAAACAAAGGCGGCAAGCACGTTTCTTATCTTTGTGTTATTAAGCGTCGGGTAGGCATCGGAAATTTCCTGAAATATGGTTTTGTTCATATTGAGGTCAGCCTGCTCCTGATCGTAATAGCCTATATAGACGTTGCTGCCGAGTTTGTGAGTGCCGCTCACGGGTTCAAGTCTATCCATAATAATGCGGAAAAGGGTGGTTTTGCCTATTCCGTTAGGTCCTATGAGAGCCGTTTTTTCGCCTTTTTTTATCTCAAATGATATATTTTCAAAAAGCTGTTGACCGTCAAATGCCATAGAAAGCTCATTTACGGAAAGAACATCGTTGCCGCTTTCCTTTTCGGGTTTAATTTCAAGACGCATTTTATCGGGCAGATTTTCTGGAGCGTCAACTCTTTCCACACGCTCCAGCATTTTTTCACGGCTTTCGGCACGCTTTATGGATTTTTCCCTGTTAAATTCCTTAAGTTTTTTGATTACCTCTTCCTCATGCTTTATTTCACGCTGTTGGTTGAGATAGTGGCGGTATTCGATTTCACGGTCAATCGCCTTTTTTTCAATGTAATAGGTGTAATTGCCAAAGTAAATTTTAGCTTTTCTGTTCTCAATCTCAATAACCTTTGTGGCAACCTTGTCAAGAAAATATCTGTCGTGGGATATTATAATTATGCTGCCATCGTAGCCTGTCAAATAGCTTTCAAGCCATTCAATCATTTCAATGTCAAGGTGGTTTGTAGGCTCGTCCAAAAGAAGAATATCGGGCTGCGCAAGAAGCAGCTTACCAAGGGCAACCCTTGTTTTTTGACCGCCGGAAAGCTCGGAAATAGGTTGTTCCCTTTCTTCCTCCGAAAATCCCAAGCCTTTTATTACGCCACGCAGGCGGCTTTGATATTCATAGCCGTGCTTTTGTTCAAATTCGTGAGAAAGGGCGGAATAGCTGTCCATAAATGCGGTGTATTCATCACCGGAAAGTTCAGCCATTTTGCTCTCCATATCTCTAAGCTTTTTTTCAAGCTGCATAAGCGGTTCAAACACCGTCAAAAGCTCAGCATAAATCGTTTTGTCGCTGTCAAGTTCCAATGTCTGAGAAAAATAACCCACGGTGGTATCCTTTGGCATTATAACTTCGCCCGAATCGTGGGATATCTCATTTGTAATTATCTTGAAAAGAGTGGATTTGCCCGCACCGTTCACGCCTGTGATGGCAATTTTCTCTTTGTTTTCTATATGAAAGGAAACATTTTCAAGTATGGTGGTTGTACCAAATGACTTGCAAATGTTGTTTAACGCTAATATCATCGTATTGCCTCCGAAAATCTTATTTACTATATTTTAACAGAAAATAATTATAATTGCAATATGCGCATTAATTAAAAGTTTTTTGAATATTTTCAAAATAAGGCTTGTTTTATGACTTTTTTTATGATATACTGTTAACAAGAATGGGAGGTGTGCGATTGTGAATGTTGCATTTATAGTTTTAACGGTTTTAACAGCTATTGACTGTGTTGCGTTGATTGGCTTAATTCTGGCTCAGAAGAAGAGTGCCGCAGGTTTTACAAGTGCTATGGGTGGTATGGCAAGCGGTGGTGCTCCAACATATTGGGATAAGAACAAGGGCAGATCACTTGAGGGTAAGCTTGAGCTTTACACAAAGATTTGCGCTGCTCTTTTTGTTATACTTGTTATTGCAAGTAATATCGTAAGCGGATTAAGTTTATAATTTTTTTAAAAGGTGTGATACTAAAGGTGTCACACCTTTTTTTCTTGACAGAGTTATATTATTGTTATAAAATTAAATTAAGGAAAAATTGCAGTAACGGGAGGTGTTATAATGGAAAATTTATATACCGAGAGAAAAGAAAAGGTACTCGGTTTTTTGAAAGACCCCGAGTACAGACCTATGAGATTGAAAGACATCGCGGCATTTCTTATGATAAAGCACGAGGATATGCAGATGTTTTACGACATTATGGGCGAATTGGAGGGCGAGGGCAAGATTATGACCACTCGCCGTGGCAAGATAATATTGCCGGAAAGTATGCACATATATACAGGCAAGTTCACGGGCAATCAGCGTGGCTTCGGCTTTGTTGCCGTTGAGGGCTTGGAGGAGGAAATTTTCATTCCCGCTCACAGCACAAACGGCGCTATGCACAAGGATACCGTAATGTGCAAAATCGTCAGCGAGGGCGGCAGAGGCAAGAGCGAGGGCGAAATAATAAAGGTTGTGGAACGTGGTATGCGCCATATTGTCGGCACATATCAGCAGGTTAAAAACTACGGCTTTGTTGTGCCCGATGACAAGAAGATAGCCGATGATATATTTATATCCGCAGGTGATAACGCAGGTGCGGTGAACGGACACAAGGTTGTTGTCACAATAACAAAGCCTGCCACCGAGGGCAGAAGAAATCCCGAGGGTAAGGTTGTGGAAGTGCTTGGGCACATCGATGACCCCGGTGTGGATATACTTTCAATAATAAGAGCCTTTGACCTCAATGTGGAATTTCCCGATGATGTTACAAGGCAGCTTGAAACAATACCGAATGAGCTTGATAAGGACGAAACTCAAAAATATATTGATGAGGGTGTGCGTGAAGATTACCGCTCCGTGCAAATGGTGACAATTGACGGTGAGGATGCAAAGGACTTGGATGATGCCGTTTCCGTTGAAAAGCTTGAAAACGGTAATTACAAATTGGGTGTATATATTGCCGATGTTTCAAATTATGTCAAGGAGGGTTCACCGCTTGATAAAGAGGCATATAAGCGTGGCACGAGTGTTTATTTGGTGGATAGGGTAATTCCTATGCTTCCTCATAAGCTTTCAAACGGAATATGTTCGCTCAATCAGGGTGAGGACAGAAACACTCTTTGCTGCATAATGGAGATTGACGGCAAGGGTAATGTTGTAAATTCCGATATAAAAAAGGCTGTCATAAATATAGACAGGCGAATGAGTTATACGGTTGTGAATGACTTGCTCACAAATCCCGATTCCGAATATAAGGAAGAATATGCCGCTTTTATGCCTATGTTCAAGGAAATGGAAGTGCTTAGAAACATACTTTTTGCCAAGCGTGAAAAACGTGGTGCAATTGAATTTGACTTTGCCGAAGCCAAAATCATAGTGGATGAAAAAGGTAAGCCTATTGATATCGTAAAAAGAGAGCGAAACATCGCCACAAGCATAATCGAGGAATTTATGCTTGCCGCAAACGAAACCATAGCGGAGCATTTTTACTGGCTTGAAATTCCTTTTGTATACAGAACTCACGAAGAACCCGACGAGGAGAAGATTGAAAAACTTCAAATGTTTTTGGGCAAGCTTGGCTACAGCCTTAAGGGTAAATCAAATCATCCGAAGTGTTATCAGCAGTTGCTTGAAAGCGTAAAGGATAAAAAAGAGGAAATGCTTGTGCACAGAATGACGCTTCGTTCACTCAAACAGGCTAGATATACGGCTGAAAACGGCAGGCATTTCGGCTTGGCGGCGAAATATTACTGCCATTTCACTTCACCTATAAGACGATATCCCGATTTGCAGATACACAGGATAATAAGTCAATATTTGGACGGCAGACTGGATGAAAATAAGATACGCAAATATAAGAAAATTCTGCCCGAGGTGGCAAAAAATTGCTCAGTGAATGAAAGAAAGGCAGAGGATGCCGAGAGAGAAACCGACAAGTACAAAATTGTGCAATATATGCGTGATAAGGTCGGTGAGGAGTTTGACGGCATAATTTCGGGCGTTACAAGTTGGGGAATTTATGTGGAGCTTGAAAACACAGTTGAGGGTATGGTGAATGTCAAAGATATGGACGATGATTACTATATCTATAAGGACGAGGATATGTGCTATATGGGTGAAAGAACTCATAAGACTTATACAGTTGGTGACAGGGTAAAGGTAAGGCTTACCGATACCAACCTCGGTCTCAGAACGATTGATTTTGAATTTATAAGCTAAAATAAAAAACAGGTGGGTATTTCGTTGTTTTGGAGTAACGAAAATTATCCACCTGTTTTTTATACGTAAACAAGAACATAAAATCGAACAAAAATAAAAAATTTTGCTTTTTACATCGAAAATTGTTGACAAATTCGAACATTTGTTGTATACTATATTCATAGTAATTCAAACGGGGGTGGATGATATGAATTATACACAAAAAACAAAAAGGAAAATTTTAGGCAGGGGAAAAATGCTTATTGCTATGTCTTTGATGGCTATTATAGGCTTTTTCATTGCTTTTTTCGCAATGTGGAATATGTTTGCCGCATATAATGTTATGCTGTGGGCAACTCTTCCTTTCTTTGGAGTGGGTGTTGCCTTGTGGCTTATGTTCGGTGTCTATGCAGACAAAGTTTCGAATAAATGCAAAAACGCAAATCGAACAAACATCGAAAGAAATTACAGCTTTCGCAATAAATCGGTAAAAACAGAAAGCGGAACAATCGTTTTTCATTATACGGCACAGAGGAATATGTATAAAAATGCAGCTTAATACATAGTCGGGGATTGTCCATGTGTTGCAAAGGCACATGAAACAGTCCCCGTTTTGTTTGTTTATGATTTATTGTAGTTTGTATTTTACTGTTTTTGCAGGATATCAGTTATTATTGTTGTTGTCGTTTCCTGTCAGTGCATCGCCTGCATCCTCAACGGCATTGCCTATTCCGTCGCCGATATCCTCAATCACATTGCCTGCTTCATCTATAAAATTGCCGTTCTCATCGGTGTTATATTCCGTATTTTCATCCGTATTGTGCTCTGTTGTGTTATTTTCTGTGTCATTATCATAATTATTATCGTAATTTTGTGTTGTACTGCTTGCATTATTGGTATCATTTGTGGTATTATTATTGTTAGAACTACCACAGGCGGTGAAAGATAATGCAACACCGATAACGCACAGAGTTGTGATTATTTTATTTTTCATTTTTTACTGCCTCCGAAATAAGTATTTTTTTACAAGAGTAGTTTAACCGAAAATTTGAAAAATATTATTATTTTTAATTTTTTATTTTGTGAAAGGGTGGTTTTATGAGAAAATGCGGTATACTGTGTCACCCTGTCAGCTTTCCCTCAAAATTCGGTATAGGGGATTTGGGCAAGGGCACAAAGGATTTTATTGATTTTTTGATTAGTTCAAAGCAAAAGGTTTGGCAGGTTCTTCCTCTGGGACCTACGGGCTTCGGAGATTCTCCGTATCAAAGCTTTTCAACCTTTGCGGGAAATCCTCTTTTGATAAGTCCGGAGACGCTTGTTGAGGATGGCTTGCTTGATGAGGAGGACATTGCAGATGTTCCGGAATTTGATGAATATAAAATTGAATACGGTCGTGTGCTGAATTATAAAACAATGCTTTATAAAAAGGCGTATGAAAATTTCAAAACGCATAAGGTTGCAGCTGTCACAAGGAAGTTTCATACTTTCTGCAACAAAAATGCTTTTTGGCTTGATGATTTTGCACTTTTCACGGCTTTGAAGCAATATTTTATTGACAAAAGGAAAAATGAATACGAAACCAAAGCATATAAGGCATATTATAAGTCAGCGTTGAAATATTTGGGTGAAAACGGCGTTAAGGATTGCTACTACGGCGGCAGCTGGACATCTTTCCCAAAGGATATACGTGACAGAGAGCCGTCCGCTATTGAAAAGTATACCTCATTGTTGAAAGATGAGATAGGTTACTACAAATTTTTGCAGTTTGAATTTTTCAAGCAGTGGGCGGAAGTTAAAAAATATGCAAATGAAAACGGTATTGAAATCATAGGCGATATACCTTTTTATGTTGCGGGTGACAGTGCGGATACATGGGCAAACCGTGAGTTTTTCAATATGAACACAAAGGGCTTCCCAACGGAGGTTGCAGGCGTGCCACCGGATTATTTCAGCGAATTCGGTCAGCTTTGGGGTAACCCTATATATAATTGGAAAAAGCACAGTGAAACGGGCTATGCTTGGTGGATACAGCGTGTTGAAAGCATATTGGAGCTTGTCGATATAGTGAGAATAGACCATTTCAGAGCCTTTGAAAGCTATTGGGCAGTGCCTGCGGGTGAGGAAACAGCCGTAAACGGTAAGTGGAAAAAAGGGCCTCAAACCGAATTGTTTGATGCAATAAAAGAAAAACTCGGTGCACTCAATATAATTGCAGAAGATTTGGGCGATTTGAATGAAGAGGTTATCGAGCTTAGGAACAAACTCGGTTTGCCGGGTATGAAGATAATTCAGTTTGCCTTTGACAGACCGTCAAATGACTATCTTCCGCATAATTTCAACAGCAGAAATTATATTGCGTATACGGGTACTCATGATAACGACACATCTATAGGTTGGTACAAGAGTACGGACGAAAAGACAAAGGACTATATGCGCAGATATCTAAATGTCAGCGGCAATGATGTAAATTGGGATTTAATCAGGCTCACAATAAGTTCAATTGCCGATTATGCGATACTTCCGATGCAGGATATTCTCGGCTTGGATAGCGATGCAAGAATGAATACTCCGGGTGTGAGCAGCGGAAATTGGCAATTCAGATACACAAGTGAACAGGTGAAAGAGGATTACGCAAAGCACCTTGCATACCTTTGCGAACTTTATAACAGATAAATTATTGCGGACTGTCTTTGGCAGTCCGTTTTGAAACGGGAGGAAAATTATGTTTCGAAAAATGAGAAGATTTAAGCAGGAGATAAGCAGGGAGGAATGTATAAAAATTTTGGTGAATGAACCGAGGGGCGTGCTCTCAATGATTGGCGATGACGGCTATCCCTACGGTATTCCCATGAATCATTTGTATGATGAAAAGGACGGAAAAATATATTTCCACGGGGCAAAAGAGGGTCACAAGATAGATGCGCTGAAAGCCTGCAACAAGGTTTCATATTGCGTTTATGACAAAGGATATCGCAGAGAGGGCGAATGGTCTTTGAATATACGCAGTGTGGTTGTGTTCGGCAAAATAAGTTTCGTAACCGATGCGGAAAAAACAAAGGAAATTTGTATGAGCCTGTGCGCAAAGTTCAGCGATGATAAGGCGTATGCCGAGAATGAATTTGAAATGGCGGGAAAATTCGTACTTTGCTTGGAATTGACTCCCGAGCATATAAGCGGAAAAATGGTAAACGAATCTTGATTTAAAGTGAAAATAAACGTTTGCACGGGGATGATTTTGTCGGCAATCGGTGTCGGCAGAATTATCTTCGTGCCGTTTTTTTTAGTGAAAATACTTAATATTTCGGTTATTTTGAGAATATTTGTTTTATTATATTGCAATATATTATTGTTTATGTTATACTATACATAAATATGATATAATTTGATTTTAATATGATAAATATATTGATGATTCTGCAAAAGGAGGTATTAGGTTGAAGAGATATATTAAGTTTATAGCTTTGATTTGCACATTAACCTTTATTTTTTGCGGTTGTTTTTCGGGAAGTGGAGAGGATGATTCGGACGGCGAAGCTCTTCCGCAGCTTGTGATAGGTATTGATGCCGAATATGAGCCGTACAGCTATATAGACGAGGGAGGAAACTTTGCGGGGCTTGATATAGAGCTGGCAACAGAGGCGTGCCGCCGAATGAATATAAAGCCCGTGTTTAAGGCAATAAAATGGAATTATAAGGATACATATTTGGCTGAGGGAATGATTGATTGTGTTTGGAGTTGTTTCAGCATGAACGGACGAGAAGACCAATATAATTGGATAGGACCTTATATGTACAGCAGACAGGTTGTTGTGGTGAGTGCCGACAGCGATATTCAAAATTTTGATGATTTGAGGGGTAAAACCGTTGCGGTGATGTCGAGCACAAAACCCGAATCCATATTTCTGAAAAAAGAAAATAAAGATGTGCCGGATATAGGTAATGTGTACAGTATGGAAGATATGCAGTTTGTTTTTTCCGCTTTGCAACTTGGCTATGTGGATGCGGCGGCAGGGCATGAAACCGTGATGCGACAGTATATGGAAACAACCCCCGGTGATTATCGTATGCTTGATAAAGATTTGCTTTCCGCAAAAGTCGGTATTGCATTTGAAAAGAATCAGGATACTCAAACCTCGGAAGAACTTGCGGGTGTGTTGGATGCTATGGAAGCGGACGGCACACTTGAAAAAACTCTTGAAAAATACGGAATTGCAACAAAAAATACCGACGGAGGTGTGATACAATGAACGGAAAAGAACGTAAAAAGTCTCACCGAACTTTGAAAGTAACGCTCTTTGCCATATTGGCGGGTGTGTTGCTGATGGGTATTGTTTATTTTGTTTGCACCGAAAGAGAGACGGAAGAGGGTGAAAAGTCGGCTGTGAAAGCACTGGAGTTTTTGAAATTGCAGTGCATAAGATATGATAACATACTGTCTTCCGATAACACAAAGGAACAAGTTCAGCTTCTTGATAAGGCTACGGAGCTTAAATACTGCCTTTCCGAAAGCCACGATAAATTTGACAGTGATTTTATTAAGAGCTACGCAAAAAGACAGAGAATTTCGGGTATAATTGTGGCAGACAGCGATTGCAACGTTATCACCGATGTTTGTATTGAAAAGAAGAAATGCAAGGAATGGGATGGAATTTTGGATGATGATTCAGTAACGGATGTGCTCCAATATCCTCAAAAATCCTATCTTTCGCAGCTTTATTGTAATGACGGAACGTCATATAAATATATTTCCATAGCTTCATCCGATGCCAAAAATATAATAGTGTGTTATGTAAAGCAAAGTGAAAACGACATAACGGAAAATAATACTATGTTTGAAAAGCTTGTTTCGGGCTATCGTATGGAAATGGATGGCTTGATTATGATTACCGACGGCGAAAAAATATTGAGCTCAAATGATGATGAACTTGCGGGTATTAATATTGACGATTATCCCTTACTTTCAAAAAACATAAGCGGTATTTCATCGGATAAGGTGACGTTGGTGAGCGGAGACGGTGAAAAATATATTGCCATGGGCGGTAAATCAAGGGACTATTATCTTTATGTATTTTTCCCGTCAAAGTCCGTTTACAGGCTCAGCAAAACCGCTATGGCTTATGTTTTGATAGTATACATTTTCGTGCTTCTCATGCTTTCAATAGGTAAGCAAAGGGAAATAAGCAACACGGATAAAATCAAGATGGAATTTTTGCATCAAATGAGCCACGATATTCGCACGCCCATAAACGGCATCAGGGGTATGGTGCGTATAGGCAATCACTATCCGAATGATATGAAAAAGCAAAAGGAATGTCGAGAGAAAATTTGGGAGGCTTCGGGTTTGCTTTTGGACTTGGTTAATGATGTGCTGGATATGGGCAAGCTTGAATCGGGCGAAATGAAGCTTGAAGAAAAGCCTTTCAATCTTCGTGAGCTGATGGAAAATATAGCCGTTGTTATGGCCAATCAAGCAAGTACACAAAATGTGAACTTTACGCTTTCCGAAATCGATGCGGAGCATTGTGATTTAATAGGCAGTGCCGTTTATATAAGAAGAATACTTGTGAATATAATCAGCAATGCCATAAAATACAACAAGAAAAACGGTATGGTGACTATATATTGCCGTGAGGGTTCCGAGGATTTGGAAACGGGTCGAAGAGCCTATGAATTTGTGTGTGCCGATACGGGTATTGGCATGAGCAAGGAATTTCAAAAACATATGTTCAAACGTTTTACACAGGAAAAGGTTACAGACGAGATTGCACATCATGGCACGGGCTTGGGACTTTCAATCGTCAAAACTCTTGTGGATGAAATGAACGGTTCAATTCGCTGTGAAAGTGAAGTGGGCAAGGGCACAACATTTTATATCACTCTTCCTTTTATAGTTGACACAAGCGTGAATAAAAATGTCATTTGCGCAGATGCGCAGGCGGATAAATCACTTGAGGGTGTTAATGTGCTTTTGGTTGAGGATAATGAAATAAATATGGAGGTTTCCGAGTTCATATTGAAGCAAGAGGGCATGAACGTGATAAAGGCATGGAACGGCAAGGAAGCTGTTGACACATTCAAAAAATCTCATATAGGCGATATTGATATCATTCTTATGGATATTATGATGCCTGTTATGGATGGTGAAACGGCGGCAAGGGAAATACGTGCTTTGGATAGAAAGGATGCCAAAATAGTGCCAATAATAGCAATGACGGCAAATGCTTTTGAAGAGGATGTTAAAACGGCGATGGAGTCCGGTATGAATGAACACCTCGCAAAACCGATTGACCCCGATGGAATCAGGCGTGCTATATTAAAATATTTATAAAATCAAACGGAGCAGGTGATTTATTCACTTGCTCTTTTTTTGCGTAAAATCTTTTTTTCAATGATATATTGAATTTTTTAGAAAATTTTCATATATAAAAAATTTAAAATATATTCATATTTACATAAATAATATATTTATCTATAATACAGATAGAATTAAATCAAAAATAAATTATTTTTCGTGAGGAAGATATATTAATTCTTTTATAAGGGAGGAAGCCAATTGAATAGTGTCAAAAAAAATCATGCTTTTGAAATTGAGAAAAATTACAATTTTGAAAATGTTGAAGATGTAAATAAGTATTTGGAAGCCATATTGAGTGCGGAGCGTACCGTAGCAAAGGGTGCTGTTGAATCCGAGGATGGAATTTACTGGATAGACGAATTGCAGGATACACCGGATTTGTCATTTTATTCCGGTTCAGCGGGTATTTTATATTTTTATACAAAGCTTTACAATGTTTTGAAAGAAGATAAATATAAAAATATTGTTGAAAAATCAGCGGAATATCTTTCAAAGCATTGGCGTGATTTTGAGCTTGCAAAGCTTTTTGAGGGGCTTGACGGAGGAGAAAAAGGTTTTTACGGCGGCTTGGTTGCCGTGCCTATTGCTTTGATTGAGGCATATAAAATCACAGAGAACAGTGATTTGAAAAAACTCATAAAAGATGCCGTCAGTGATATTTTTCATGCGGTTATCGAGAGTGCACATAAGGATGAAAACGGTACATATTGGAATGGTAATCCTGCGGTTATGTATGACGGCGGTGTGCTTTTGGAGCTGATAGATATTGAAGATTTTCTCAAAGAAGACAGCATAAAGGATTTGGTTGTTTCCGTTGCAGACTATATTTTGTCAACAGGCTATGAGGGCAAGAACGGCGGTTTGGTATTTGACGGTTATAAGGGACAAACGGGTTATGTTGCACCTAATTTTGAGTTTGGCTCAGCGGGTACTGGATATGTTTTCATCCGTGTTTATGAATATACGGGCGATAAAAAATATTTGGATGCCGCCTATGAATGTGCCGAATTCCTTGATAACATAAGCATAAGTCAGAATAAGGGACGTTTGATACCTTATCGTTACGGTAAAACGGACAGAACTATTTTTTATTTGGGAGCTTGTCACGGCCCTGCGGGCACTTGTAAATTTTACTATAAGCTTTACGAGGTGACGGGAGATAAGAAATATTTGGAAGATGTTTATGAATTGGCGGACGGACTTGAATCACTCGGCGGCCCCGTTAGGATGTCAGCGGGATTGTGGAATTGTGTAAATCTTTGCTGTGGTGCGGCAGGTCATGTGCAGTTTTTCATAGGCTTGTATTTGAGCACATCCGATGAAAGATGGCTTTCACTTGCGAGAAAATCCGCAGGTGTTCTTTTGGGAGAAGCGGAAAAGGATGAGGCAGGCAACACTTTCTGGCCGATAGCATTGGCTCGTATAAATCCGGAAGATTACACAGCTCCGCTTGGATATTATGACGGTCAGACGGGTATTATTTCGGCTTTACTTCAAATATATGCTTTGGAGAAAAATGAATTTTCTTGGAGTCGTCTTGCAGATGACCCATTTGAAACGAGTATAAGAAAGGATTGATATAACAATGAGTGATAGAAAGGTTGCGATTGTTACGGGTGCCGCACAGGGAATAGGACTTGCAGGTGCCGAAAAATTTGCAAAAGAGGGTTGGTCTGTTGCCTTGGCTGACCTTAACAAGGACTTGCTTTTTGAGCAGGTGGAAAGATTGAAAGGCGAGGGATATGACGTTGAGGGCTATAAGCTTGATGTGAGTGATTTCCAAAACGGAAAAGAAGTTGTGGCTCAAATAGTGGAAAGATTCGGGAGAATCAATGCATTGTTCAACGATGCGGGAATAATAGGTCACCGCCTCGGCATTTTGGAATGTGATCCCGAGGAAATAAAGAAAGCAACAGATGTGAATGTGTTCGGTACTTTGAATATGACACAGCACGTTGCAAAGGTTATGGTGGATAAAAAAATACAGGGTTCAATAGTCAATGTGGCAAGTATTGCGGCAGAGCTTGCCTCTTGGGATCCATTCGGATATCAAATTTCAAAATACGGTGTGAAAGGTCTCACAAAGGCGACAGCGTTTCAGCTTGGCACTTACGGGATACGTGTTAATGCGGTTGCACCGGGAAGCACAAAAACGCCTATGTCTAAAATTGATTGGAGCGACCCCGTTATATCAAAAGAGTGGGAAGAACAAAATCTTTTGCACAGATGGATTGAACCCGAGGAAATCGCAAACACAGCATATTTCCTTGCAAGTCCCGAGTCAAGTGCAATAACGGGTGCTATTGTTTTGGCTGATGCGGGTTACACGGTAACAAAGGTTTCAAATCGTAAAAATATATATGGATGATAAGGAGAAGATGATATGAAGAATATAAAAAAATCTGTTGTTGAATTGGTTGGTAACACACCTTTGGTTGAACTCACAAACTATGAAAAGAAGCATAATTTAAAGGCTAAAATCATAGGTAAGCTTGAATTTCTCAACCCCAGCGGAAGTGTAAAGGACAGAGCCGCACTTGCTATGATTGAGGATGCGGAGGAAAAAGGTATTCTCAAAAAGGGCAGCACAATAATTGATGCCACAAGCGGAAACACAGGTATATCACTTGCCACAATAGCGGCTGCAAAGGAAATGAAATTTGAACCTTATTTGGAGGATGGCGTAACAATAGAAAGACGACAGATTTTCAATGCCTTCGGTTTGAAGCAGCATGAATTTGATGAAGTACCCGGAATCAATGTTGCCGAGGGCTTGGTTTTGGATGATTTGGTTGCGGGAATGTATAAAATTGCCGAGGAAAACGATTTTTACTACACAAATCAGACCATGAGCGAAGTCAATCAGGAAGCACATTACAAAACAACGGGTCCCGAAATTTGGAGAGATACGGACGGCGATGTTGATATATTTGTTGCAACAGGCGGCACGGCAGGTACTATTGTCGGTGTCGGACGTTACCTCAGAGAAAAAAATCCGAATGTCAAGATTGTGGGCGTTCAGGCTCATCCGCATTCAAGACCCGAGGATGAAAACTTTAACGGTAATTTGATTGATGGTATTCTTCCGCTTGGCAGAGTGGATGAAAAACTAGTTCCTCCGCTTATACTCAAAAATCTCGATAACGGTTTTGAGATGGACGAAATAATAGATATTTTGACAGAGGATGCGTACGAAACGGCAAGGGAGCTTACTCAAACAGACGGTATCTTTTTGGGCACATCTGCGGCAGCGGCTTTGACGGCGGCTAAAATTCTTGCGGAACGCCCCGAAAATGAAGGCAAAAACATTGTTGTGATTTTTGCCGACAACGGTATGAAATATCTTTCAACCAATATGTATAAGTAAGCGTGTCGTTCCGACACGCTTGCAAGAAATGCTCGCATTTCTTGCAGAACAATTTTTTGTGCACGAGTACACAAAAAATTGCTTGTATGTAAGAAAAATATGGTCTTATACGAAAGCCCCACAGGGGCTTTCTAAGCCCAATTTTTCTACGGACGAACGGGCAAAGCTCGCTCGTCCGATCTAAGCTCAGAACTTTTGCCTTTGGCAAAAGCAAGCCTAACGGCTTGACGGATTTATCTTTCCGCTTCATGTCTGCGACGCTTTTTGAAGTCGGTTCATCCGAGATAATTCAAAAGAATTTAGTTTTTGACAAACAATTACGGCTACTCAAATGAGCAGCCGTTTTGTATGTTTATTCGTTTTTACTTATCGGGAGTGAAAATTTAAAGGTTGTGCCCTCGTATTTTTCACTTTCCATTGTTATTGTTTCACCGTGCACTTTTAAAAGTCCCTGAACTATGGAAAGACCCAGTCCACTGCCTTTTTTATCTTTGCCACGGGAGCTGTCTGCCTTATAGAAACGTTCAAAAGCTCTTTTTTGTTCTTCCTCTGTCATACCTATACCCGTGTCGGATATGGTTATTTCGGCTCTGTCATTTTGAGCGGTAACCTTGGCACTTAAATTGCCGCCATCAAGAAGAAACTTTATTGCATTGTCAAAGAGATTATATATAACTCTTTCTATTTTTTCCTTGTCCGCATCAACATAAATTTCACCCGAAGAAAAAGAAAAATCAACTTTAATTTTTTTGTTGTTTATCCTTTCTTCAAAGTTCATGAGAGTATCGGTCATGAGTTGCACTATGTCAAAGGAGCTTATTTCAAGCTTTTCCTGCCCCGAATCTATTATATCTATATCCAGTATATTATTTGTAAGCTTGGAAAGCCTTTCCGTTTCCGAATATATGATATGAAGATAGTAATTTATTTTTTCCTTTGGAACGGTGCCGTCTATTATAGCCTGCAAAAAACCCAGTATGGACGTGAGAGGTGAGCGAAAATCGTGAGAGAGATTGAGCATAAAATCACGTCTTTTCTGACTTTTCACATCAAGGGTTTCAGCCATGTAATTGAAGCTTTCGGCAAGCTGTGCAATTTCGTCACCGCCGCATACCTCTATTCTTTTGTCGTAGTTTCCGCCGGCTATTATTTTTGCCGCCTCATTCATCTGCTTTATGGGTGATACTATTCTCTTTGTTGAATAATATATAAGCATAAATGCTATGCAGAGTGTCGTAAGCGTAAGCACAAATATAACAAGGTATGCACTGTGGAGTGTTGAAATCATAGCTTCGAGCGGAGAGTTTACAAACACGGCACAACTCACCTCGTCACCCACTTTTATGGGATAGCCTACGGTATACACATCACCGTCAAATATACCGTCTATACTACCCGAGAAAAATTCCGTCTTTCCGTCAAGAACGGAATCAATACCTTTTACGTCAAGAGTTTTGCCCTTTGTTGGATAATAGAACATATTATCGGATGACCAAATCACTTTTTTATCTTTATCCACAAGAATAAATTTGTAATCCATATAGCGGTCTAACACCTGTATTTTATGCACAAATTCAATACGGTCGAAAGTGCCGTCCTTATCAAAGGATATTTCATAGACCTCGGCTATTTTTGTGGCTTGGCTTACCAATAAATAGCGTGTGAGGTCGTAAAAATATGCTTTATACGTAAGTGTAAGTCCCACGGCAAGCACACTGAAGCTCACAATCGTGATGAGGATATAAAGGAAGAAACTTTTTTTAAACAGCGATAAATGTGATATGTACGTCATTCTTACTTTATAAAATCCTCTCTCATAGGTGAAAATATATCCATGAGTCTGCCTTTCTTTGACAACAACTTACAGCCGTGCAATATATTAGACGGCATATATATTGTGTCGCCAACGCCTATGACTTTCACTTCATCACCAACTGTAAATTCAAATTCGCCCTCAAGGCAGTAGGTTGCTTGGTCGTGTGGGTGAGTGTGAACCTCTCCGACAGCACCCTCGTTGAAGAACACCTCAACAAGCATCATATTTTTGTTGTAGGCTTTAATTTTTCTGTAATTTTTACCGGGCACAAGCTCTTCAAGCTTGCAATCCTTATCATAAACAAAATTTTCCATTTGTGTATCCTCCTTGTTTTTTTATAATTATATCACACAAGCAAAAAGTTTTAAAGTGTAAATTTGAATATAAGCAAATAAACTTTCATATATTTTAGTATTTGATAGGGAGGTTTGCTATGCCCGAAAAAATAAATACCGTTGCTGCCGCCTCCTTTGATTTCCCCGAAGAGGTATTGCTTGATTTGCCCATTGCAACCATAATAAGCAATAAAAGTTTGACGGTGCAAAATTTCACAGGCATAAGAGAATACAGCAGCGAAAGCATAAAAATTAAAATAAAAAAGGGATATATAATCACCGAGGGGCAAAATTTATCCGTGGATGAAATAAACAGAGAATACATAAGGCTAAGCGGAAAAATTGAAAATGTGAGTTATGTTTTGGGTGATAAAGATGAATAAGGTATGGAAAAATTTAAACGGCTATGCTATAATTTGTGTATCGGGATTCGGAAAAGAAAGGTTTGTGAATTTATGCAAAAACAACGGTGTGCCGATTTGGGATTTGAAATGCGAGGGAAAATATTTTCACTTTTGTGCATATTATAAAGACAGTGGGATATTGCCGAAAATTGCCGAAAAAACGGGTTGCAAATGCGAAGTTTTGAAAATTTGCGGTTTGCCCGTATTTTTGAATATGTGCAAAAGGCATTTTATGTTTATTTTGGGTTACATTGCCTTTATAATATTAATTAAATATGCAACGTCCTTTGTGTGGCACATAGATATAAGAGATAACAATATAACAAGCGACAGTGAAATTTTGGCTTTTTGCGGTGAAAACGGTTTGTATACGGGTGCAAGAATTTCGGATATGGATTACAAGGAACTGTCACAAAAATTAAGGGATGAGTTTGAAAAAATATCATGGGCGAATATTTCATCAAAAGGAACTTTGGTTGTTATCAAAACGGCACAAAGCGGTGAGAGTGCGGATGTTGCACAAGCTTTGCCGCCAAGTGATATTGTGGCGGATAGGGATTGCGTAATAACAGAAATAATAGCTTTAAAGGGTATGCCGCAGGTAAAAGCGGGGGACAGTGTGCAAAAGGGTGATATACTTGTGAGCGGCACACTTGTGCCCGTTGGTTTTGAGGAAAACAGAGAACCCTCCTACACATCTTGTGAAGCGAAGATACGAGGGAAATGTGTAGAAAATAAAAAAATAGCCGTGCCCTTGCAGTATACCGAGAAAAAATATACGGATAAAAAATACAGCAAAAACTCTGTTACATTTTTCAACAAAAAATTTAATACTATTTTTTCAAAAAACGAGCCAAAATATAAAAAGTATGATATAATGGAAGAAATAGAGCAGCTCAAAACGGATGAGGAACATCCTCTGCCTGTGTTTATTTGCAGTGAAGTGTATAGGGAATATATGGAAGTTAAGCGTACACTCACCGAGGAAGAAGCGAAAAACAAGGCGGCATCGGAGTTGATTGATTACATAGTGGAAAGCTATCCCTTAAGCAGTGATATAATTTCCACAAAGTTGGATTTTGAAATCGAAAAGGGCAGCGTGATTTTAAATGCCGAGATAGTATCGGAAAGTGATATAGGCATAAGCACACCGCTGACACCACAGGAGGAACAGGACGTTAATGGAACAGCAGAAAATACAAATAGCCAATGAATATGTGTCAAACGTATTCGGCAACTTTGACGGCAATATCAAAAAGATAGAAAAGGAATACGGAGTAAATATCACAAACCGTGGCGATGATATAATCATCACAGGTCAGGCTGAGGGTGCCGCAAAGGCAAAGGAAGTTTTGGAAGCACTTGTTTCAATTGCCAAAACGGGACAGAACATAGAAGAACAAAATTTAAACTATGTTATTGCCGAGGCGAATGAAAACAATCTCAACAATGCGGTTAAAATACAGGGCGAAGTGATTTGTTTGACTATAAACGGCAGACCTTTGCGTCCTAAAACCTTGGGACAGAAGAAGTATGTTGATGCCATAAAGGAGAATACAATTGTTTTCGGCATAGGTCCTGCCGGTACGGGTAAAACATATCTTGCAATGGCAATGGCTATTACGGCATTCAAAAACAATGAAGTGAACAGAATTATACTCACAAGACCTGCAATTGAAGCAGGTGAAAATTTGGGATTTTTGCCGGGTGATTTACAGCAGAAAGTTGATCCGTATTTAAGACCTCTTTATGATGCCTTATATGAAATTATGGGTGCTGAA
>CAZUXS010000025.1:0-19717 GCA_964624605.1 uncultured Lachnospiraceae bacterium
GGTACTTTCAGCGGTGAAGATGGCGGTATCATTAAGGTATTTAACAATATTTATTCAGGTAAGTATGAATTAATCGAGGGTATTTCAAAAGATGCCGAAGGTAATAAGGTATATGATAGTTGGGCTGATGGCTACACAGTTGACACAAGAGATGAAACTCTTCCTTCAACTTTAACAGCATATAAGGGTGGTACAAGTTACAACAACTTTGATACAAAGATGGATTTAGGTGTTAAGGCTTCCGATATTTTAGCACCTACGGAAGTTCCTGCTTATGTAATGGCTAACGCAGGCAGATGTGACGGCGGTGACTTCACATTCACATTTGATGATGCTGTTGATGATGAAGATTACAGTGTAAACTCAAAGCTTGTTTCTGCACTTGAAGCATACAGAAACAGCATTGTAACAATCGGCGGTACAGTAACAAAGGCAGGCAACACTTCAGCAACTCCTTCAAGTGCTACGGGTGTTGACGGCAACAAGACATACACAACAAAGTTTGCTTCATATTCCACAAAGGCTGCTTCATTGCCTACAGTATCAGATGCACCAAGTGCCGGAGCAAGCTCAACAGCAAACTATGCAATACTTGTGAAGACCAGTGATTTAACTAAGAAGACGTTATCATCCGAAACTGTTATTGATGGTTCAGTTGGTCAGATTTCAGTCATTGCAACTTCAGATGCCAGTGTCACTCTTGATACATCAAAGGGTATTCAGCTCGGTGGTTCAGGTAGCACAACAAAGAGAGCTATCGTTGTTAAGATGGATGAAAAGGGTACTCTTTATGTTAAGGGTGCAAGTACAAAGAGCAGTGAAACAAGAACTCTTGAAGTAAGTAACGGTACAAAGGTTGTAGGTTCAACAGCAACAGAAACAACAGGTACGTTTGACCTTGAGGCGGGCACATACTACATTTATTCAACAAATAAGGGTATAAATGTAAGCCTTGTAGGTGTTGTTTATGATTCAGCTAAGGAGGATTCTCCTAGTGATGATGACGATAACGATGATAACAATGATAACAATGATAACAATGAAACTGCGGATGTTGTTTACGGTGATGCCGATGGCAATGGCACCATTACAAGTAATGATGCTGCAGATGTACTTGAAAAGTCTCTTAATCTTGACCATAAGATTAAAATCGAAGAGACCACAAGTGATTATATGAAGGTTATCGATGTAGACGGAAACGGATACCTTGATTCAAATGATGCTGTTCAGATACTCCAGAAGTCTCTTAACGCAGATTATTCATTCCCGGTTGAAAAATAAATAAACATTTTTAATAAGAACAGTGGTGATACCTTTGGTAAAACCACTGTTTTTTTTGAATTTGAGTATAAAAAAATACCGACAACAATGTGACGGTATTTTTGTGCGGTATTATAATTCGTCCTCGTCCAACAGAGGGTCTTCACTTATTTCATCGGGATTCTCTTCAACTATTTTAAAGCCTGCAAGCCTTGCCAGTTCTCTTATGTTTTTTTTACTGACCTTCTTACCCATATAATCAATCAAATCTTCCATATCACCGGTGAAAATATCGGATGGATTATATTTTTTCAGCACTATCATATCTCCACTGGTAAAGACCTCAAGTGCATCATCCTTTATGTCAAACTTTGCCCTGAGTTCACTTGGTAAAACAAATCTACCCAATTGATCAACTTTTCTCACAATACCTGTTGACTTCATATTCGCAAGCCTCCTTAATTTTTAACTATATAATTTTAACATAAATAGCAATTTTTGTCAATATTTAATGTAATTTTTGTTAATATAAGTTTTTATTGTAAAATATGTAATTTTTTACCAGTATTGAATTATGTTATGTTTTGGTGTATACTGTAATAGGATAATATTTATCAAAAAATGGGAGGTATAATATATGTATAAAGCAGTAATTTTTGATCTTGACGGTACGCTTATTAATTCAATTGATGATTTGGCAACATCCGTGAATTTTGCACTTGCAAAATATAAATTGCCGACACACAGTGTTGATAGAGTGAAGTCTTTTGTCGGCAATGGCGCAGATATTCTTATAAAAAAATCTGTTGGTGAAAGACAGGATTATTACAGTGCTGTCTATGCCGCATTTAAGGAACATTACAAGCAAAATATGTGCAATAAAACAAAGCCTTACGATGGCATTATGACTATGTTGGATGAATTGAAGAATATGAATATAAAAACTGCGGTTGTTTCCAACAAGCCGAATTTTGCAACAAAGGAGATAGTGAGCCGATTTTTCGGTGATAAGGTGAATTGTGCAATAGGTGCATTGCCGGAGATAAGAAAGAAAAAGCCGTCTCCCGATGCGGTTTATCTTGCACTTGATACTCTCAGGGTTATGAAAAGTGAGGCTGTATACATAGGGGATTCAGACGTGGATATAACAACGGCAAAAAACAGCGGTTTGAAAAGCATAGGCGTAACATGGGGATTCAGAAGCGCCGATACACTTGCGGGTGCAAATTATTTTGCGGATAAACCCGAGGATATAGTTTCAATTTTGGAAAAAGAAATTTAACGTTATTCACTTCGCTTACATATTATTATATAAGATATATGTATCCGAGGTGGATATATGGGTTTTTATGCTATAAACGGCGGAAACAAATTGAGCGGTGAAGTCGGCATAAACGGGGCAAAAAATGCTGTGCTGCCCATGCTGGCTGCAAGCGTGCTTATGCAAAAATGTGTGCTGCACAACGCGCCAAGGCTGAGTGACGTGGATTACAGCATTGAAATACTTAAGCTTTTAGGCAGTAAAATACAGCGTGAGAATAATACACTAATGATAGATAACTCATCTTTGCAAAATATAAGATTGGATGAAAACCTTGTTGGGCGTATGCGTTCGTCATTTGTGTTTGCGGGCGGCTTGATTGGGCGGTTCGGCTGTGCCGATATAGCTTATCCGGGTGGTTGTGCACTTGGTGCTAGACCTGTTGACCTGCACATAAGTGCGTTTTCAAAACTTAATATACAGCCGATTATATCGGAAAACGGTATAAACTTTCGCACAGACGGCGTCAAAGGCGGTTTGATACATTTGCCTATTGCAAGTGTCGGAGCAACCGAGAATATTATGCTTGCTTCCGCAATTTCAAAGGGTGAAACCATAATATCAAATGCCGCAAAAGAGCCTGAAATTTCAGACCTTGCAAATTTTTTGAATAAGGCGGGTGCGGAGATAAGAGGGCAGGGCACGGACACGGTTGTTATAAACGGTGTTGAAAAACTCACAAGTTGTGAACATACCGTCATGCCCGATAGAATTGAAGCGGGAACTTTCCTTTGCATGGCGGCGGCAACGGGCGGTGAACTGTTTTTGAAAAATGCACACAGCTGTGATATGAAAGCCGAGATAAAGCTTTTGAAGAAAAGCGGTTGCCTCATAAAATCAAGCAAGGATACGATTTATATTGAAGCTCCCGAAAGGCTTAATGCCATAAAAAATATAGTTACGAAGCCTTATCCCGCCTTGCCTACCGATATACAGCCTCAAATTACCGCTGTTATGGCTGTGGCAAAGGGGAAAAGCAAAATATATGAAAGTGTGTTTGAAGCCAGAAACAAGCATATAAGTGAGCTTAATGCCATGGGTGCGAATATTGAAATGACGGATAACAGCCATTTTGTTGTGAACGGAGTTGAAGCTTTGCACGGTGCAAGGGTGATGGCAAGAGATTTGCGTGGAGGTGCGGCACTTATAACGGCGGCACTTTGTGCAGAGGGAAGAAGCATTGTGGACGGTTCAATTCACATTGAAAGAGGTTATGAAAAAATTGAGGAAAAATTAAGACGTGTGGGTGCGGATATAACATATTTTGATTAACTCACACAAAGAGAGAAGGCGAAAGAATGAATAATGCGGAATTTATAGTGCAATGCAAGGATTTGTGCAAAAGCTACGGACCGAAAGCTGCACTCAGTAACGTAAGTATAGATATATGCAGAGGGAAAATAATAGGTCTTTTAGGTTCCAACGGCAGCGGAAAAACAACATTTATAAAGCTTGCAAACGGTCTTTTGCAGCCTACAAAGGGTGAAATACTCATTGATGGCAGAAAACCCGGAACATACACAAAGAGTATAGTCTCATATTTGCCGGAGAGAACATATCTCAATTCGTGGATGAAGGTGCGAGATATATTGAGTATGTTTGAAGATTTTTATGAGGACTTCGACAGACAAAAAGCCGAAGAAATGCTTATAAGGCTGGGGATAAATAAAAATGACAGGCTTAAAACAATGTCTAAGGGTACAAAAGAAAAAGTACAGCTTATGCTTGTGATGAGCAGAAAAGCACAGCTTTATCTTTTGGATGAACCTATTGCGGGGGTTGACCCTGCCGCAAGAGATTTTATAATGGATACAATTCTCACCAACTTTGACAAAAATTCCACACTTATAATATCCACGCACCTTATATCCGATATCGAAAAGATACTTGATGATGTGATATTTGTGCGTGACGGCAAGTTACTGTTATATGCCTCTGCCGACCATATAAGGCAACAAACCGGAAAGAGTGTTGACGAATATTTCAGGGAGGTGTACAGATGTTAATGCTGAAAAAATTGCTTAAATACGAATATAAGGCAACATCGAGAATAATGTTGCCGTTGTATGTTATTCTTGTTTTTACGGCGGCACTTTCAAGGCTTGGTATATCTTTGAATGAGACTACAAATTTGTTCGGCAATGATTTTCTTGCGGTGCTTAATCTCGGCTATGCCTTTATGTATGCGATTATGCAGCTTGTTATGTTTTTGGTTTGTGCAATAATAGGAGGTGCAACATTTGTAATTTGCATACAGAGATTTTACACAAATCTTTTGACGGATGAGGGATATCTTACAAATACCTTGCCTGTGAAAGCATATCAGCTTGTGCTCAGTAAGCTGATTGTTTCACTGACGTGGGTTATTGCCTCCGTGTTTGTCGGTGCTTTGGGATTTGGTATAATTTACGGAGACAGTGCAAACTTCTTCACAAGTTTGATAAATGAAATCGATATAGGCATTTTGAAAGGTATTGTCACATTTTTAATATATGTGGTTTATTGCATACTGTTCTTCTACCTTGCAATGTCACTCGGGCAGCTTGTGAATACGCATAAAAAGTGGATGAGCTTTGGTGCTTTGGTTGCAATAAACATAATGGTTTCAACTTTGAAAATGGGTATATATGTTTTACTTAGTGCCTTTAACATAGATTATATGCAGGATATTATGTTCAACTTTTATGTGAATGATGTTATAATGCTTGTGCTTTCGGTTGTGTATTTTATATCAGTGACAAAGATATTGACAAATAAGCTTAATTTGGAGTAGGGAGGAAAGCTAGTGGGGAAACTTATAAAATATGAATTTCAAAATTTTCCTTTTAAGTTGCTTATTGCTTGCGTTGTGCTTATTGTGTTGGCACTTATACCGGCAAAGATACCCGCATTAAATTTTTTTACGGAAGATATGGATTCCATTGCCGATGGTATTCTGCTTTTGCCTTATTGGGCATATATATGTATAATTGCAATAGTAGAAATGTACATTATAATGAAGAATTTTTATGCCGATGTTTATGATGTGGATTGTTATTTGGGTGTGATGTCACCCGTAAAAGCCCACAATGTCGTTATAAGTAAGTTGATTTCGGCTTTTGTGATTATGCTTATGACAAGCTGTTCGGTTCTGTTTACTTGTTTAATTTTGCCGCTGGGACAGGACTTTGATATCGGAACGTATGCACTTGGCAGTTCTGTTTACCTTAACAGAACTGATATACCTACACTCGTTTTGCTTGTGTTTTCATACTTTTTATATTATCTTATATTTATACTTTGGTGCGTGTGTGTGGGACAAAAAGCAAGGGTGCATAAAGTGATAGCTATGGTGTTTACACTTTTTGTCGGAAGTAGTGTGAGTGAATTTTTATTTGATATAATACAAAATATATTGCTGCATATACCTGCAATTGCAGGTGAAGAATTGGTGCAAAAACTAAACGCAGGAGATGCATTATATAATATTATACCATTAAAAACATACTACATAGCTTCCGCCGTAGCTTATATTGTTGTGGCGGTGATACTTTTTATATTTGTGAGTTCAAGCGTGAAAAAGAGAATAAAAAAATATGAGGAATTGAATAAAAAGTACGATGGAAAGCTTTGGCAAAATCCGTTTGGGTATATAAATGGATGATTTACCCCTGTGACAACATCATTACTTTTGGGAAAAATATAACCGTCCTGTAACAAAGACATCACAGGACGGTTAATTATTCATTCCAATATTCTTTTACTTTGGCTTCCGCATCGGCTTCACTGAGACCGAAATAGGAAACAATTTTGTTAACGGTTTCGGAAAATGATGCACCGGAATTTTTGCAAATTTCAATGGCAACTTTTATGCCCGCACGTAAGCCCTCTTGTCTGCCGATTTCTCTGGCTTCTCTTTTTTCACTTTCAATATAAGTTTTAAATGAATATTCTATATCAAATACGGACATCATAATTGTTATTACCCCGCTTTCTCAAAATACATTGTGGCATACAACATCACAGGGCGTAAAATTATTGCTCCCAACATTCTTTTACCTTAGTTTCCGCATCGGCTACACTGAGACCGAAATCGTTAACAATTCTCTTAACTGTTTCGGAAACGGATGCACCGTAATCTTTACAAACTTTGATGGTAGCCTTAATTCCGCCTTTTTCTTCAGCTTCTCTTTTTTCACTATCGACATAAGTTTTAAAAGTGTATTCGGTATCAAATAATGTCATCATAATTGTCACTACCTCGCTTTCTCTCTTTTCGAGATATTCTTTCAACACATTTTTATTCTTGCAGATTTTTATTGTTTCCAATACTGTTTTTCTTGTTCGGTTATATAATTTCAGTTGTTCTTGATAAATTTTTGTAAACTCAACATATTGATTGACTATATCACCTTGTTTTCCGTCAAATAAAACTTTCACTTTAACTTCAAGTGAAAAAGCTTCACCGCTTAAAAATTCCTCACTAAGGGATATAACGTCTTTTTTGTTGCCTCTCTCGCCCGTATAAATAACATATAGTTCGGGCTTGGGGAATGTTACTTTCTTGCCGGAGTAAATTGTTCTTTTTTACGAAAAAAGAACCAAAAACGTCGGGGCGTTCCGATTCGCCCCGAACCCCTAACGGGCAGGGCATGGGGTATGGTGGATTATCTGGGTTCGGTGGCGGCTTGCCCTGCACCCACCCGTTTTAAGGGGTGATTGGGCAAACCACTTAATCACCGGTGCAAGAAATACTAGAATTCTTTATGTTTTTTGCAGAGTAGCTGCCTTTGTTACGTTATAACTAATATAGTTTTCTTAAGTTGATGACATTGCCCTCTATATGTATTTTAACACAATATGAAAAAATAAGCAAGAAAATAGCTGATAAATAAAAGGTTTTAAAGTAAAAAACAGCCTATTATAACATGAAAATTATAATAGGCTGTCAAACTATCGGTTATTTTGTTTTAAATTTTATTTATTACCTTTTTGTACATATACCTCAAAGAAACCATACACAATGAAACGGAAACAACCTCCGCAATTGTGAAGGCATACCACACCTTATCGGAATGACCTGTTTTACATATAAGGTATGCAACCGGAATAAGCACAATCAACTGTCTTGCAAATGAAACGCCTGCACTTAATATACCGTTACCGAGTGCTTGGAACAATGAAAGACTGATTACACAGAATCCGGCAAATATAAAGCTCAAGCTTATTGTTTTAAGTGCCGGTACACCTATTTCAAGCATGTGATCGGATGCATTGAAAAGCAACAGGAGCTTATCGGGAATAGTCTGCATAATTGCAAGACCTATAAGCATAATCACAAAGGCATAGAGCATACTGAGCTTAACCGTACCCACAAGACGTTGCTTGTTTCTTGCACCGAGGTTGTAGGCAACTATAGGCACCATACCGTTATTCAAACCGAACACAGGCATAAATACGAAGCTTTGAAGCTTGAAGTATACGCCGAATACAGCTGCCGCAGTTGTTGTAACAAAGGCAATCAACAGCTTATTCATGCAAAATGTCATAATTGAACCCATTGATGACATAATTATGGACGGTATACCTATGTAAAGTATTTTTGTTATTGTGTGTCCGTTTGGAATAAAGCCCTTAAAGCTGAGCTGTATTTCCTTGTTCTTTTTCAAGTTAAATATAATTGCAAGCACACCTGCAACAAACTGACCTGTTATTGTTGCGATAGCCGCACCTGCAACCTCCATACGAGGTGCACCGAAAAGACCGAATATAAATATAGGGTCAAGTATTATGTTTATAACAGCACCCGTAAGCTGTGTTATCATTGTGTATATTGTTTTACCCGTTGACTGCAAAAGTCTTTCAAATGTCATTTGAGTAAAGCACGCAAAGGCACATACACAGCATATACGAAGATAGCTTGAACCGTATTTTACAATTTCGGCATCCTTTGTTTGAGCTGTGATAAAGCCCTTTGCAAAGAAAATACCTATAAGCAAAAATATTATGTAGCTGCAAGCAACTATAAAAATACCGTTTGTTGCGGATTGGTTAACCGCTTTCATATCTTTAGCACCCAAATTTCTGGAAACGAGTGCGTTAATACCTACGCCGATACCGGAACCCACTGCAATCATAAATGTCTGCAAAGGGAAAACCAAGGAAACGGCTGTAAGTGCGTTTTCGCTTATTTTGGAAACGAATACGCTGTCAACAACATTGTACATCGCAAGCACAAGCATTGAAATCATCATTGGTAATGACATCGAAATAAGAAGTTTATTTATGGGCATGGTACCCATTTTATTTTCCTTAATATCGTTGATTGATTTGTTTTCATTTGCTGCTTCCGACATGATTATTCTTCTCCTCCGTTCAAAGCTTCAATAACACCAAGGAGCATTTTAACGGTTGAGTCAATACCTATGGAGCTGTCAATCATAAGATGATAGTTTGCTCTGTCTCCCCACTTGTTAGGTGTGAAATAGTTATAATAATCCGATCTCTTTTTATCCTGCTTTTTAATATAGCTTTCGTAATTGTTGAGTTTTTCATCATATACTTCTTGAATACGCTTTATTCTGTCCTCCATAGGGGCGTATATGAAAATATTAAGGCAGTTCTCAACATCCTTAAGAACATAGTCCCCACAGCGACCTACAATAACAAAAGACTCTTTTTCGGCAAGTTCCTTTATTACCTTTGACTGTGCAAAGAAAATTTTATCGCTCAGAGGTGCTGTTTGTGTAGACATAAATGTGCTGTATAAAAAGCTTGATGTCCTCTGTCCATCCAACTTTTTAACCGTTTCATTTGTAAGTCCGCTTTTGGTTACAATCATATCAATCACTTCATTGTCATAGAAGTTGACACCAAGTGCTTCGGCAAGCTTTTTACCTATAATTCTGCCGCCTGAACCGTATTCACGACCGATTGTAACAATAAATTTTTTGGATTCGCTCATATTAACCCCGTCCTTTCACTTAATTGAGTATTATATATATTGTAACTCCTATTGACCGAAAAGTCAAGAATCTTGCAAGAAATGCTTGCATTTGTTGTGAAAAAAATACAATGTTTATTTATTGGTTAATTTGCTTTTTTAGTAATTTGTTTCTATGCTTCCATCCCGAAAAAGCCACATAACTTTCAAATTCATTTTTTTTGCAATCTCTTTTCCGCTTTCCAAATCGCTTGCAAAAAGTGCGGTGCTCATTGCATCGGCAAGTTCGGAATTTTCGCACATAACCGTTACGCTTCTGAAATATTCGGCGGGATAGAGGGTGTCGCTGTCTATTATGTGGCAGTAGCGTTTGCCCTCGTATTCATAGTATCTTTGGTAATCACCGCTTGTTACGGCACTGCCGCTTTTCACTTCAAGTGTGGCTACATAGCTGCTGCTCTCGGTATCGGGATTTTGCACCCCGACTATCCAGCTTTCTTTATTCGGTGGTGTACCGATTACAATTACATTTCCTCCCAAGCTCACTATGGCGCTTTCAATGCCTTTTTCGGTTAAAAATTCCTTTGTTTTATCGGCGATAAAGCCTTTTGCAACCGCACCTAAGTCGAGAGAGGAATACTCATCCGTCAAATAAACGGTGTGTTTTTCCTCGTCTATTTCAAGTGTGTTTATATCAATATGTTTCTCTGCGTTTGTAAGCTCCTCCTGTGAGGGGATTTTTGAGTCACCGTCAAGTGCCTTTTCACGATAATCGTGCCAAATTGAAAGTACTGCACCCATAGCAACATTAACTTTTCCGTTTGAAACATCATAGTAATTTTTGCAGTTTTTCAAAATATTTATAATGTCATCGTCAACCTCAACGGGCGCTATGCCTGCATTGTCGTTTATTGTTTTTATATTGTTTACGCCGTCAAAATCCTTGTATATGTTGAAAAGCTCGTCATATCTTTGAAGCTCGCTGTGGAGTTCTTTTTTTATTGTTTCGAATGTTTCTTTGTCCGTGTCATATATTGTGACGGTGCAATATGTGTCCAGCACATCAAAATATTCAGCTGTGAACGGCTTGTTTTGTTGTATACAACCGCTGAACAGCAAAAGTATAAATATGATAGGTAGTATTTTTTTCATTTTTTGTTTACCTCATTGAGTGGTTTTGAAAGCACAGGCAGTGTTGTTTTTAAAAGTATGCCAGTAATCGAGCCCATCACTATGCCCGAAACTATGAGCACGGGTAGATAGTAAAAGGTGTAGGAATTTTTCATCATAATGCTTACGGCTATAAGTTGCCCGATATTATGAGCTATTGCACCGCTTATACTAAGTGCCAAATAGGAGGCTTTTTTATATAAAATAAGCAGTATTATAAGCACGCATATTGAAAGCAAACCGCCGCAAAGGCTAAGCACACCCGATGTCACACCTCTTGTAATCAAAACAAAAGCGGATTTCAGCACGGAGAGTGTGAAAGCTTCCTTTTTGCCTATGAAAAAGAGAGTAAACATTGTGACGGTGTTTGCCAAACCTATTTTCACACCGGGGGGCAGAAAAGGGAAGGGTGGCAGTGTAGATTCAAAAATTGAAAGCACAACAATGAGTGTGAGCAGCATTGCCATATAAGTTATATATTTTGTTTTTTTCATAGTATTCACCTTAATTTACGGCATCAACATTGTTTGTGTCAGCCACTATTTTGAGTGTTGTCTTGTTGGGGAGGCAAACAGCCGTTTGCCCCGCATTTTTGATGTAACCCGATTTTATGCAGATTTTGTCGGGGCAATCGGAGTGTATAAAGGCTATTGCACCGTTTTTCACATCAAATGTCACCTGTGGTATTTCATCACAAGTAAAAGTGTTGTCATTGCCTAATGTGACGGATTTTACAAGCTTTCCGTCGGTATATATTTCGGCATGCACCGATTTTTGTGACATAAAAATATTTTTATATACAAAATAAAAAATCACGGCAAGGCAAAGCAACACAGCTATAAAAATTATATCCTTTTTACAAATAAGGCTTCGTTTGGTATCATCCATATATTTATCACCCGTTATCATTATAAAGTACCGGAGAAAAAAATTCAAGTGCAAAAAGTATAGACAATTTCAAATTTATGTGATAGAATAGAGTATATTGGTATGCGAATATTGGATTTTATAGATAGAATTTCATACCGCTGTTTGCGGTGGGGGAAATGAGGTATAAAAGTATGAAAGAATTAAGAATTGGTGATTTGGTTGCAAAAGTGCCTATAGTGCAGGGTGGCATGGGCGTCGGCATCAGTATGCACAAGCTTGCGGGAGCCGTTGCAAAAGAGGGCGGCATAGGTGTTATTTCCGCCGCACAGCCAGGCTTTAACGAAGAGGACTTTTACAACAACACCATGGAAGCTAATATGAGAGCCTTAAGCAGAGAAATTAAGCTTGCAAAGGAAATTTCAAACGGCGGTATTATCGGTGTCAATATCATGGTTGCCGTTACAAATTATGAGGCATTTGTGAAGTGCTGTATTGAAAACGGTGCGGATATTATATTCTCAGGTGCGGGTCTGCCAATGGATTTGCCAAAGTATGCAGAGGGTTCGGATATAAAGCTTGCACCTATCGTATCTTCCGCAAAGGCTTGCAAAGTTATACTCGGTCGTTGGGCAAAAAAGTGCAACAGAACAGCCGATTTGCTTGTTATTGAAGGTCCCAAGGCGGGCGGTCACCTCGGTTTTAAGGCAGATGAGGTTGAAAATATAGATAACTTCGATGATGAAATATTGAAGATATTGGAAGCTAAAAAGGAATTTGAAGAAAAGTTCAACAAGAAAATCCCCGTTATTTTCGGTGGCGGTGTATATGACAAGAGTGATATAGAGCATTGCCTCAGCCTCGGTCTTGACGGTGTGCAGATGGCAACACGTTTTGTTGTTACCGAGGAATGTGATGCGGATATAAAGTTTAAGCAGGCTTATATAAATGCCACAAGGGATGATATCACAATTGTTAAAAGTCCCGTAGGTATGCCGGGCAGAGCACTTGCAAACAACTTTATCAAAAATGTTGTGCCAAACGGCTGCAAGATTGAGCGTTGTTTCAACTGTCTTGTGCACTGTAACCCAAGGGAGATACCTTATTGTATTTCACTTGCACTTTTCAGAGGTGCAAGAGGCGAGCTTGACAATGCACTTATATTCTGCGGTGAAAATGCGTGGAGAACAGATAAGATAACAACCGTACACGAGCTTATAAAGGAGCTTACGGAATAATTAAAAGAGAGAAGGTGTCATCATGGCTGATGAACAGAGCAATCCAATCACAAATCCCGATTTGGTTGCGGCAATGAGGGCTATGAAAGCAACAAATAATGTAAACGACAAGGTTCAATTTTTTGCGGAGCTTAGACGGGCAAAGCTTATACTCCCCGTTAAAATAGAGCCGGAACCTATTGATAATGTGATTGCAAAAGATGCATCAATAACATATTTTTCAATGAAGACAGGCAGTGGCGAGGATTTGCTTGCGGGCTTTACAGATTTTGAGGAGCTTAGAAAGTGGAATAAAGGCTATTGCAAGGAAGTGCTTGCATTCGAGTTTGGCAAAATAAGAGAGCTGATTGTGAGAACAGGTGACACATACGACGGAGTTGTTATCGACCCTATGGGCGAGAACGTGTATGTTAAAAAAGCGGCTATATTGAATGTGGACAACCAATCACAGCATGATTTGGTTGTGAAACCCGAAAAGGTTATGACACAAAACAATATGGGCTTGCGTCCTGCGGCTATAAAGCCTGTGGAGCTTTTGAACGATGTTGCGGAATATATGAAAACACAGGATAACATAAAAGCCGCATACTGTATGCAAACAACAAGAGCAGGTGAGGATGAGCCGACAATAGTGCTTGTTGTGGATTTCACGGGAAATGAACTTAAAAAGACATTTGATGGCATAGCAAACGCCGCTAAAAAGGCTATAGAGGGCGGCAAGGCAATAGGTATGATGCCCGCAAACGACAAGATAGCTGCAAAGGCTATTGTGGGTGTTGAGCCGTTTTATGTGAAATGATGAAATAAATGTAATCCCCATTGACAATTGTGTTAATGGGGATTTTTGTATTTAACGGTTTGCAACACAGGCAATAATGTATGCATACCATTATTGCCAATATTCGTTTTTACAAAATATCAATATATCGAAATTGTTTGATATATATAAACAATGTAAAATTTCAACAAAATATGCAAATTTTTTAAAAAGGCATTGACAAACACTATGTCGTATGCTACAATAATAGCATAGTCAAGCAAATGTATTTGCCGACTGAGAGATTTGTTATATGAATTTTATATTTAGCAAACTTATCTAAAGGTAAGGACGCAAAGCCTAGAGTCTAAGGTAGCTTATGCTGCTATGATAGTCGGTTGCCTGTATGAAGTATATACAGTATTTACACGAGATTGTTCCGTAGTTCGGTTGTTGTTTTCGTGTATGCGTTCCTTCCAATAAGTTTACTTATGGGAGGCTTTTTTATTATGAAAAATTTACTGAAGAAGATTTTAACGGGTGCACTTGTTGCATCAGCAGCGGTTATTGTTTCTGTTGGCACTGTGTTTGCAGCTGATATCACGGATGTTATACAAAAGGGTATTGAAGCGAAGCAAACAACTATTGACCTTACGGGTCAGGCTGTTACTCCACAGGTGGCTATGGATTCATTCCATAATTTTCTTATGGATAATCCGCAGTATTATTACGTAGATACAAATGTAAATTGTTCTTTTTCCGGAACAACGGCTAAGGCACTTTCAGTTAAATACAAAGATTCATCCGATTACGACAAGATGATGAAGGTAGCCGATGCGATTGCTGCGGAAGCATCAAAATTAAATACCGATTATGACAAAGCAAAGTATGTTCACGATTATTTGGCAAACAATGCAGATTATGATTACTCACTCACAAAGTTTACGGCTAGGGATATCCTTGTTGGCAAGAGTGGTGTTTGTCAGGCTTATGCAAGTGCATACAAGCTTATTATGAATAAGCTCGGCATAGAGTGTTCTTATGCGCAGAGCAAGGCAATGCAGCACATGTGGAATGTTGTAAAAATCAATAACAAGTGGTACAACGTTGACTGTGCTTGGAGCAACACAACAAAGCTTGAAGGTCAGAATGCTACAGAGGGTTATTTCCTTAAGAGCAACAACTACTTCATAACAATCGGTTATTTCGATTGGAAAGTAACAAATAGTGCTGTGTGTAGCGATTTGACTTATGATGACAAAATTTAATATTTAGCTTATAGGTTTTTATTTGTTCATAGATGTAAAAAGCAACTCTGACTTCCCCGCAGAGTTGTTTTTTATTTTCAATAAACATTGTTCACGTCCCCAATATTTCAAAAAAGATTGATATTTTATTTCCTTTAGTGTATAATCAAATTACGGAAACGAACCCTATTTTTAGCAATTCAGAGGAGATTAAAATGAGCAAGAAATACCCTAACATTGAAATGGATATAGTTGATATCGAATTCCCAAACAAAGGTGTGGGATATTACGAGGACAAAAAGGTAACCGTAAAAAACACCGTACCGGGTCAAAAAGTTTTGGTTGATATAGGCAAAAAGAGAAAGCTTTATCAAGGCAGACTTAAGGAAATAATTCAAAGAGCGGACTACGAAATAAAGCCCGATTGTGCGGCTTTCGGCAACTGCGGCGGCTGCACATATCGAAGCCTTGAATATTCAAAAGAGCTTGAAATCAAGAAAAATATGGTTTTGCGTCTTTTGGAAAACGGCGGCATAAGCGGTTTTGATTTTGAGGGCATCGAGGGCAGCCCCTCAACCCACGCTTACAGAAATAAAATGGAATTCAGTTTCGGCGATAACGGTGAAGCCGGAGAACTTACCCTCGGTATGCGTAAGCGTGACAGCTATTACGAGGTTGTGAATGCCGATTGCTGCCAAATTATTCACAGCGACATACAAAAGGTGCTTTCAACCGTTTTGGAATATTTCAAAAACACGGATGAAACATTCTTCCATAAGGTCAGACATACGGGTGCATTAAGGCATTTGCTTGTCAGGAGAGGTCACTTCACGGGCGAAATGCTTGTGAATTTGGTTACAACCTCCGAGCTTAAAACCGATTTGCAGCCACTTAAAGATAAGCTTTTGAACCTTGAACTTGAGGGAAAAATAGTCGGCATAGCACAGATAATAAACAACGGCGTTGCCGATGTTGTAAAGGCGGATGAAATTATTCAAATTTACGGACAGGATTGGTTCTATGAAAAACTCTTGGGACTTAAATTCAAAATCTCAACATTTTCATTCTTCCAAACAAACTCCGCAGGTGCAGAAGTCCTCTATAGCACAATAAGAGATTTTGCAGGCGAAAACCAAAATAAAACAATATTCGACTTATATTGCGGCACAGGCACAATAACACAGCTTTTAAGCCCCAATGCCAACAAGGTAATAGGCATAGAACTTGTGGAAGAAGCGGTTGAAGCGGCAAAAATCAACGCCAAGTTGAATGACATAGATAACTGCGAATTTATAGCAGGTGATGTGCTCAATATGGTGGATAAACTCAACGATAAACCCGATATAATTATCTTAGACCCACCGAGAGAGGGCATAAATCCAAAGGCAATAGAAAAAATTATAGCCTTTGATGCACCAAAATTGGTGTACGTGAGCTGCAAAGCAAGCTCCCTCGCAAAAGACCTCATAATCTTCGAACAGGCAGGTTATAAGGTGGAAAAGGTGAAGTGCGTGGATATGTTCCCTAGGACTTACCATGTGGAGAGCGTAGTATTGTTGACTAAGGTACAGAATTAAAAGTGTGAAAAAGACTTTAAATATAAGGCTTTTCCGAGGATTTGGATGCAAATCCAAGTCCTCGGATTTTTGCGTTTTTGAGGCTGTTAAAAAGGTCAATTTTTATAGTTGGGTAGACAAGAATATTGAAATCGGTCGAATAGACAGAAATGTTAATATGCGTTTGCTCTTTGTAATTTATTTAAGTCATTATATAATAAAGGTTCATATCAATTCATATCAATTCATACAAAATCATATGTAAATGCTTGAAAACGACATGGATTTATGCTATACTAAACTTGGTTTATAATTATTTTGAAAGGTAGAACATTGCGATGAATTTTTATGAAGATAAATGGATAGGAATAGAGGAAGCTGCAAATTATCTTAGTGTAAATAAGGATACTATCCGTAATTGGATAAAGAAAAGTAATGGTATTCCTGCCCATAAAATCGGTAAGCTCTGGAAATTTAAAAAATCAGAGTTAGATGATTGGGTGAAAAGCGGACAAAGTGCCATAGAATAAAATAGGAGAATATGAAGAATTTATGTTAAAAGTATTTGAGGCATTTGCAGGTTATGGAAGTCAGAGAATGGCATTAAGAAATATCGGTATAGACTTTGAAGTGGTGGGAATATCAGAAATCGAAGGAGATGTACTTCAATCTTATGCTGCGATTCATAGTGAATTTTTGGAACTACGAAAAGAAATAGAAAAATATGTTCCTGAAGATAAAGAAGAAATGATTTCTTATCTTGAAGGAATCAATGTTCCTTTAGATTACAAGACATTTGAAAATAAAGCTAGAAAACTAAAACTTCCTAAGTTACAGGATATGTATCTTGCAAATAAACTGATAAAAAATTATGGTGATATACAGTTAATAAATCCTAACGAATTACCGGATTTCGATTTATTTACATATTCTTTTCCGTGTCAAGATATTTCGGTAGCAGGATACCAACATGGATTAAACGAAGACTCAGGAACTAGGTCATCATTGCTTTGGGAATGTTGTAAGATTATTGAAGTAAAAAAGCCAAAATACTTAATGATGGAAAATGTAAAAAATCTTGTTGGGCGTAATCATAAAGCTAATTTTTTGAAATTCTTAGATTATTTAGAGTTACTGGGATACAAGAATAGTTGGGCAATTTTGAATGCCAGAGATTATGGGATACCTCAAAATAGAGAACGTGTTTTCTGCATAAGTGAAATGAATGGCACAAAGGAGTTTGAATTTCCTGATCCTACTGGGCTTAAATTCAAATTATACGATATACTTGAAACAAATGTTGATAAGAGGTATTATTTGAATAATGGGCAGTTATTGGATAAGCCTATTGAACAGGAGTATAGTTATTGCTTGGACTCGAATTATTGGAAAGGAGTTACTCTGAATTCATTCCTAGAAAAGCACAGAAGGCAGTTGGTAACTGATAAAGTTGATGAAAATGGAAAATATATTCCTAGAAGATTGACCCCTAAAGAGACATGGAGACTTATGGGAGTTTCTGAAACGGACATTGACAAAGCTAGTCAATTGATAAGCCAAACTAGTTTATATAAGCAGTCCGGTAATAGTATAGTTGTTTCTGTCCTAGAAGCAGTATTAAAAAAATGGTTTGTCGATTCGGTAGATAGAAAGGCGGAATAATTATGGGTAGAGCAGAAGAAATAACTGCCATAAGAAATAAACTTGGTATTACGAGGAAAGAGTTCTCTGATGCATTATGCTTGGAGAGAGATCAAGAGAAACTTTTAAAAGATTGGGAAACTGGGAAGCTAGAAATACCAGAAGATATATACATTAGAATTATGTCTTTTCCGACAGAACCACCATTTAAAAATAGACCGTTGGAGGAGTGTAGATTTAAGCAAATAGATTTATTCGCAGGTATTGGGGGTATTCGTCAAGCATTTCAAAGACAAGGTGGCTATAATGTTTATTCGTCAGAGTGGGACAAATTTGCACAGACCACCTATAGAATAAACTATGGCGAAACACCAGATGGAGATATTACATTAGTAAATGAAAATGAAATACCAGACCATGATATTTTACTGGGCGGTTTTCCATGTCAGCCTTTTTCACAAGCAGGCTTACATAAAGGGTTTGAAGATGCGCGTGGTACCTTATTCTTTGATGTTGCAAGAATAATTAAAGCTAAAAGACCTAAAGCGTTTTTATTGGAAAATGTTAAGCAGTTACGAGGACACGATAAAGGAAAAACGCTTGAGGTAATATTAGCTGTTTTAAACGAGTTGAATTACTATGTCCCGGACCCGCAGGTTCTTAATGCTTACCACTTTGGAAGACCACAAAATCGTGAGCGAATCATAATTGTCGGATTTAATAAAGATTATTTACCAGAAAACTATGAAGAATTCAAATATCCCAAGGGTCAGATTGATGATACGGTATGTGTCGGTGATATTTTAGAAGAAACTGTAAGTGATAGATTTACAATTTCTGATAAGTTATATGAGGGGCATATGGCACGTAAAAAAATGCATAAATCCAAGGGTAACGGGTTTGGATTTTGCTTATTTAATAAGGATAGCAAGTACACAAGTACTATCAGTGCAAGATATTATAAGGATGGTAGCGAAGCATTGATTGAACAAGAAGGTAAAAATCCAAGAATGCTTACTCCAAGAGAGTGTGCAAGATTACAAGGTTTCCCAGATGAGTTTATCATTCCGGTATCAAATGCCCGTTCATACAAGCAGTTTGGAAACTCTGTGTGCATTCCTGTGATTGAGGCAGTTGCAAAGTCTATGCTTGAATATTTAGGAAAATATAATATTTTGTAAGGAG
The DNA here is from genome assembly GCA_964624605.1 of uncultured Lachnospiraceae bacterium. Taxonomy (GTDB): domain Bacteria; phylum Bacillota; class Clostridia; order Lachnospirales; family CAG-274; genus CAZUXS01. The sequence continues at coordinate 19,165 of CAZUXS010000025.1, forward strand.
ACGTATACATGAGAACAATGTTGTTAAGTTTTAAACCTGAGGTATATAAGAAAATATATACTGGAATAAAAATATTTGAACACCGAAGGAATTTTCCTGATGAGCCAATAAAGGCGTATATGTATATTAGTAAACCGGTAAGAGCAATCAAGGGTATTGTTTACCTTGATAATCGACATATTATAACTGATTGGGAGAAGGAGTTTTCATTCGACAATGCGACTATCAATAGAATTAAGGAATACGAAAAATCATACCGCTATGCTATGGAAATATCTGAATTTAAGGAAACAACAGAAATAAGCTTAGATGATATTAAGAGAGACTTTCCAGAGTTTGTTGTACCGCAAAGCTATATTTACTTAGATAATAAACCAGAACTTCTACAATATATAGAAAGTAAAATCCAAATTAAAGGGAAAAATATTAAACATGATTTTTCTCGTGTTACATCTGAACAGATTTGTGTTCACTAATAAAAATGGACGGAGCGAAAAATGAACTGACCCCAAAAGGTTAGACCTAAAAAATCTAACTTTTGGGAGGTCAGTTT
>CAZUXS010000026.1:0-19602 GCA_964624605.1 uncultured Lachnospiraceae bacterium
TGTGCGAAAAGTGCAGAGTAATCAGAAGAAAGGGCTCTATCAGAATTATCTGTGAAAACCCTAAGCATAAGCAGAAGCAGGGCTGATACGCTGCTTTTGGCACAATATATGATTATATAAGACAGACCCGAGAAAATTTGTTCTTAGGTCTGTTTTTTTATTGGAGTGACAGCTATACAAGAATAGCATGAGAATCCGTTTGATAGAAAATTGCATCCTAAATTGTATAAATTGTATATTTATTAGCCATTATTGACAAAAAATATATTGCATAGTTATGCATAAAGTATAAAAAAATTGCAAAATCCAGAATTTAATTGACATATTTTTAAAAAGGTTATATAATTAGACTAAAGGTGTATAAAAACGGATGAATACGGGAGTAGATTTCCGATTTTAGCACAGACATTTAATGTGTAGATTTTTTTATAACAGAGATTTTACCACATAAATTCAAACAATGGAAAGTGTTTTCGGGTTTGTCGATGACGACTTAGGATGAGTGACAATCAGTCCGGTTGGCATAGATGAATATGAGCTTGAAAGCGGTAAAACCTGTGTAATTGACGGTAGTACAGCCGCCGATGACACAACTTTCACGCACTTACTTTTAAATAATTTATACATATCTCACAGCCGATTTTTTCCGGCTTTGGGATAAAAAATATAAAAAATTTAAAAAAACTTAAAAAAAATATAACTAAAATCACATTTGCTATTGAAAAAAAGCTTTTTTAGTGGTAAAATAAGACTAAGTTAAATTTTGGCTATATAAGCCTGTAAAAAAAAGGAGGTAAATTATTATGAAATTGAAGAAATTTTTGGGCTTTGGTTTGACTTTTGTAGTTGCTTCATTGGCTACTGTGGCAGTTCAGGCTGCTACTGCTACATACAAAGCTGTTTCTAAGGTTTCAGCGGACGGAAAGACTGTCACAATGACGGTTAATGTATCGGGAACGACTAGTAAGACTCAAGTAAATGGATATGCTGTGAAGCTTTCATACGATCCTGATGTACTTGAGCCTAAAATGTCAGGTAAAGATGCTACTGGTAGTGACTGCTATGCAACAACAGCTATTTCAGGAGACAACGGTGTCCTTGTTGCTGATGTTGTTGATGTTGATGGTGATAGTGATGCAACTAAAGCCGTTGCAGTGGGTTGGGCAGCAGCCGAGCCTGTAGTCGTTGGCACCGGTACGGATGTTGCAACCGTTACATTTAGTGTAAAAGAAAAAAAGGATACCACAGTTGGTGTTGACGTGGTTGCTTATGCTTCAGATGCAAACACAATTGTAAAAACTTCTGAAGTGGATGCAGCTAGTGGTGCGGTTAAATTTGCTTTGCTTGGTGATGTTGATACAAATAATAAAGTAACAGCTACGGATGCATCTCTTATATTACAGCATGAGCTTGGAACTATTGTTTTAGATGGTGCAGGTTTAGCTAATGCAGATGTTGATGCAAATAATAAAGTAACAGCTACGGATGCATCTCTTATATTGCAGTATGAGCTTGGAACTATCTCTGCTTTCCCAGCAGAAACTAAGAAGTAATTTAACATATACTTGACGGAAAGAAGGTAAGTTTATATGAAACTTAAAAGATTTTTGGCCGGTACACTTTTGGCTGCTGTTGCGACAACAGGTATGTCTGCTATGTCATTTGCAGCAGAAAATTCAATAAGTGTAGGAAAGCCTATTAATATTGAAACAGGTAAGGAAGCTACTTCATACAGTGCAGGTGATATCATTGCTGTGCCTGTTGAAATCACGACATCAACCGGAAAACTTACATCATATAAGGTTCTTGCTAAATATGATACGGATTACATTACACCGGAAGTTGACGGTAATGACGATGCAACTTATGAATTATTGGAAGAATTGGGTGATCCGGTAGAGAAAGTTGCAGATACCTCTGTTTATGGTGCTCTGAATAATCTTAAGAATGCTAAGGGTACAAAGTATTATGGTAACATGGCTTATGAACAGCATTATCAAGGTCATGAAGATATATTTGGTATGAACTGGGCATATGGAACCAATGTTGCAGTAAACGCTTCAGCTCCTGAAGCATATATCATTTTCACAGTTAATAAAGATATACCGGCTGATGCGCTTAATGTTTCAGTTGCCGCTGCAGTAGAGGGAGAGTATATTTACGTTTCCGATACAATCGGCGGTTTGGAAGAAACAGAGGTTACTCAGACTTCAGAAGCAACTGTAAATGTAGCAAAGGGTGCTGTAAAGCTTACTGTTGATGGTTCTGCACTTAATAAGTGGGTTCAGAATCTCTATATTTCAGTTAATGGTGGCGAAGCCGTTTCTATTCCACAGTATGTTGATAATGGTGATGGTACATACAGCTTCCCTGTAAGAATCGTAAGTGATAATAGTGATGCAGTTACAGTTAAGTTCTATGCTGACCTTTCAGATACAGAGGACGGAGAGGTAACAGATTCAAAGGTAAGTGTTGGTGAAAAGGAAATATCACTTAACAGCCCATCATCTTATGAGGCTGTTTCATATTCAGCTGAGTAATAAAGGGAGGATTGATTAAAATGAAAAAGTATACTAAACCTGAAATGGAGATCAATACCTTCGAAAATACTGATGTGATTACACTCAGTGGTGGTATTGCACTTAACAATGGTACATTTAAGAATGATATAGGCTACAATGCTGTTGAATACTAAGATGTATTGATTTAATAATGTTAAAGAGTCGGATTATTCCGACTCTTTCTTTTTTGCAAAAAAATTCCCGATTGTTATGCAATCGGGAAAGACAGATAATTTTTATTAAAATTCTATGGTATTGATTTTTGATTCATCAATAGCTGATGAGTCGAAATCATCATCCATAACCTCAATTTTAAAAGCTTTAGCTATGCTTTCATCAATTTTGTTGTCCTTATTTGTTTCGTTGCTTTCATCAGCTTCGTTTTTTACATCAATGCGAGCAACCTTATTTTCTCCGTCCCATTCAATTTCGGCACCTACCGCATCTCCAACGGCTCTGAGAGGGAGCATAAATCTACCGTTTATAATTTGCTGAGGTACATCCGGATGAACGCTTTCTCCGTTTACGTAAAAATCTTCATTGCCGTTCGAAAGTTCAATAGTTATGCCTTTTTCACTGTTTGTGAGTGTTGCAGTTTTTGTTTCGTTATCCCAATCAACCTCATAACCCATATATTCAAAAACACCACGCACAGGCACAAGTGTTCTTCCGTCTTGTATTATGCCCTTGTCGGCAACCTCATTGCCGTTTGAATAAACAGTAACACCGTCGTTGGCATAAACTGCTGATGTAATTGATAGAGCGAGTAAAGCAAAGAATATTTTTTTCATAATAAAATCCTCCGTAGGTAATTAATTTGCTTTTTTCAGTTCTTGAATTTCATTATCGAGATTTTTAATTTGAAGTTTATTAAAATCAATGTCATTTTCACATTTATCAATTCTCTTGTTTGTGCTTTCATAGTTTTCAACAAGGGAGGTATGTTGTTCCGCAATTATTTGAATACTTGGCTTGACGTCGTTTTCAATTGCCAATGAAGTCTGAGTTGCAGTGTTTTCAACGTTTTCGAGTCTTGGTTTGATTTCATTTTCAATTGTTGAAGCTGTTTGAGTTGCAAGTTTTTCAACGTTTTCGAGCTTTGGTTTGATATCACGTTCATTACAACTATAAATTCGCAAGCACATTCACAGCATTATTTTTGATAACAAGCTCACCATGTTCGGCGATATATGCCCTTGTTACGGGGTTGGAGCGATGTTTCACGCCGTACTCACTTATTATGCCGTCAAATATTCCTCTTTCCATGCCGACAATATCATTCGGGCTGAGGAAAAGATAATATTCTTTGTCCGATAAGTAAAGTTTGCTGTCGGAAAAATTGCAAAAAGCTTTTTTAACGACCTTCATAGCTTTTGCGGCAATTTCAAGAGTGGCAAATTTATATATGCTTATGTTCTCCTCGTCATTTGGCACGGTATATGTTTCATTTTTCGGCTGTCTCTTTTTAAAACGTCTTTCCGTTATGGATGTCGGGGAAAGACCGAATTCCGCACCCTTGCTTGCTCTTGAAAGTCTGTTTTCAAGCTGGGATTGCAAATCCTGTGTATTTTCAACCTTTGAAACTATAATTACTATGCCGTCGTTCATTGGCATTGCCTCAACCATAAGAGGTATGGTGTCACCGTCACCCTCGGCTGAAAAACCACAGGTATCGGCAGCCTGCTGAGTAATTTCCTTAAAAAATTCCTGCGCCTTTTCGGAACCGAATGCAAGCTCCGATAATTTTATATCTCTCTCATTTAAGTCCTCGTTTGTCAGGTAAAACTTCACCTGTGTATCACTTATTCTCTCAATCTTCATTATATCACAACCTTTTCACATTATACGAAAATACAATACGATGTACGTACAAGTCTACTCCAATATATTAAGTATAACGGCTTTTTGACCTTTTGTAAAGTGGAAAAATATTTTTATATTAAATTTTATAAAAAAATCACAATTTCTGTTGACTTTTCGCTGATTTAATAATATTATTATATTAACGAATTATGTGCTTTTTACAAGGAGGGATAAAATGTCCGGCCAGAATAATAAAGGCGATTCTTTGCGTGCAGGGAGCAATGTGAACTCTGTATCTGCATTGGACCGCTATAACTCTGAAAGAACTAAAAAAATTATAGGAAATATGCTTTCCGAATATGCCGATGATGACAGTAAAAATTACTTTGACAGCCCCAGAAAGGATGATACCCTTTTTGATGCCGAGGAATATATGGAACAGGTAAGGAAACAAGCCGATGAGTTTGATCGCCTTAAAAAGGTCAACAGGTCAGCCGAGAGCGAAGCTCAAAGTGAAGAAGTGAAAGTGAAGAAGAGTGCATCTAAAAAAGGTTTCAGCTTTGGTGCTGTTATGGATACTGTCAGAAGTATATTGATTGATAGTGATGAAGATGATGCAGAGGTCGAGCAGGAAGAAACCGAGGATGATTCTTTGGACTTTTTTGTTTCAAGTAAGCAAAAGGCAAGTGAAAGTGTACGTCCGAAAGCAAGCGAAAGTGCACGCTCTAAAGCAAGTGAAAGTGTACGCCCTAAAGCAAGTGAGGATGCAAGTCAAAAGGCGGAGGAAGCACCACGCCGCAAGACAAGCTCAGTTCCTCACACTAAGGCAAAAGCACAGGCAAAGAAAAGCTCCGGACTTACAAAAAATGCTCCCGATTATGTGAGCGAGGAGTCCAAGAGAACAGCCGAAGACCTCATAAGCAGGATTGTGGGTCAGTCATACGATGATGAAATGGATATCACCGAACCCGATTATATAGACCCCGAGGAACAGATAAAGCCTGTTGAGCAGAGTGAAGACCATCTGCGTGCAACCGTAAGCTACAAGGAAAGTGTCGGCAAGATAAGAGAGGCACTTGACAATAACAACAAAAGGCTTGCGGAAAAAAAGGCTTTGATGGAAGAAGAAAAAGCAAGAAGAGAAGCTGAGCTTGCCGAGGAGGTGGCAAGGCTTAAAGAGGAAGAGGAAAGATACGAGGCGGAGCAGGCTAAGCAGAGGGAAATTGACAGAGAAAAAATGCTTGCCGAGGAACGTGCAAAAGAGGAAGAAAAACGCATAGCACGTGAAAAAGCCGAAGCAGAGGCAAGAAAAATAGCCGAAGAGGAAGAAAGAAGAAGAAAAGCCGAAGAAGAAAAGGCAAGAAAAGCCGAGGAAGAAAAGGCTAAAAAGGAAGAAGAGGAAAGACAGAAATTAGCTGCACAAAGGCTTGCCGAGGTTGCAAGAAAAGCCGAAGAAGAAAAGCTTGAAAAGGAAAGGCTTGAAAAAGAGGCTGAGGAAGCTCGTCTTGCAAAAGAGGCTGAAAGCACTGTGTTGCCGTCTAAAGCCGACTCCGATGATGAGGAAGAACCCGTAAAGGAATACAAAATTTCAAGGAGCAAGAAAACGGGAAAAACCGAAAAGCCCGAAACCGTAAAAACAGCGGAGGTGCAACAGAACTCGGAAGATGGAAAGCCTAATGATAAGGCTGAAAATCCCGTTGATAATAAAGAGGAGAAAACAGAGGAAAAGGCTGCTGTAAATCAGTCAAAGGCAAAAAGGCAGAGGAAGAAGAAAAAAGCCGATGCCGCTGTGGACGAAAAAGTGCAGCAGGCAAATAAAGACAAAAAAATAAAAGACAGTGGAGAGGAAAATATGGTAAGAGATACTAAGGCAATTACCGATGAAATCATAGCTGCAGCAACAATGGATGTTGATAATGTTGAAGAAAAAGAGGTTGACAAGAATGAAGAGGGTCAACACAGAAGAAGTAACAAAAAGAAAGCTGTAAAAGGCAAAAAGCCGAGAGTTGAAGATTTGGATGAGGACTTTTTCGATGATGAGGACGATGAGCAGAGCATATTGCCCGAGGTGAAGAAGTCACAGCCAAAGCCGGAGAAAAAGAGAACAGCCAAGAAAACAAACAAGGTTGCCAAAAAGCCGGATATCGAAGCTATTATGGCAGAAGATGACGATGAAGAAGATAACGACATCGTAAAGGAGCAAAATGTCAGAGTGGTGCGTATTCCAATCAGAGGAGTATTGTTTACGTTTGTGGTTATAATATTTGCCGTTGCAATGACGGGCATGGGATACCTCTGCAATAATTATAAGGTAAGACTTGACGATGCACAGGATGAGATAAGCGAACTTAAGAGCAACGAAAGCAGTGCACAGTATGAAAAGCAGATTGAGGAGCTTGAATCAAAGGTTACAGACCTCACAGAGCAGAACAGCTACCTCACATCACAGGTAACATTGCTCCAGAATTCAAACGGCAGCGGTGCTGTGCAGGGGGATAACACCTCCGAGCAGACAAGCGAGGGTGAAACAAGCGAAGATACAACAGCAGCAAAAGAAGAAAAATACATTGTTCAGTCAGGTGATAGTTTATACAAGATTGCACAGAAAGTATACGGTGATGGTTCAAGATACAGCGATATACTCGAGGCAAACGGAATGACAGAGGATAACATAAGTCTTGCCGTTGGCGATGAACTCATCATACCGGAATAAAAAAGTGAGGTATATATGAAATATAACGAAATGAGTTTAAACGACCTAAGGGAGTTGGCTCGTACAAAGGGTATAGGCAGCATAACAAGATACAGAAAAGCGGAACTTATCGACCTGCTTGAAAAGGTTGAACCGCAGGAGCTGCCAACCGAAAATGATGATGTTGCGGCGACCGAGGAGGTGCCGACACACAGTGAAGAAACCGTTGCACACGTTCAGGCGGAAACAAGCGAAGAGAGAACACCGAAAAAGCAACCCGACAGAAGTTATCTTGAAGAGCTGGACAGCGGCTTGGTTGGTGAGGGTATCCTTGAAGTTATGGCTGATGGCTACGGCTTCTTGCGAACCGATCACTACCTCCCCGGTGTGAATGATATTTACGTATCGGCTTCACAGATACGTCGTTTCAACCTTAAAACGGGTGATTGCCTTATAGGTAAAATAAGAATACCACGTGAGGGTGAAAGATACAGAGCATTGCTTTTTGTGGAGTCCGTAAACGGCGACAGCCCAATGCAGGCGGCAAGGCGCCCGAGCTTTGAGGATTTGACTCCTATCTTCCCAAAGGAAAAAATAGTGCTTGAAACGAGTGGCAAAGAGCTTTCAACAAGGCTCATAGATGTGCTTGCACCAATCGGCAAGGGACAGCGTGGTATGATAGTTGCACCGCCGAAGGCAGGCAAAACGGTGCTCCTTAAAAAGATTGCAAATGCGATTGTGAAAAACAATCCGGATATGAAGCTTATTGTTCTTTTGATAGACGAACGTCCCGAGGAAGTCACGGATATGCAAAGGTCAATAAACGGCAATGTGGATGTTGTGTATTCCACCTTCGATGAGCAACCGGAGCATCATAAAAAGGTTGCGGAAATGGTGCTTGAAAGAGCAAAAAGGCTTGTGGAGCAGGGCAAGGATTTGATTATTCTCCTTGACAGCATAACAAGGCTTTCAAGAGCATACAACCTTATCACACCGCCAAGCGGAAGAACTTTGAGCGGTGGTCTTGACCCTGCGGCACTCTATATGCCTAAAAAGTTTTTCGGTGCGGCAAGAAACATTGAAGAGGGCGGCAGCCTTACCATACTTGCAACCGCACTTGTGGAAACGGGTTCAAAAATGGATGATGTCATTTTTGAAGAATTTAAGGGTACGGGCAATATGGAACTTGTGCTTGACAGAAAAATGAGCGAAAAGCGAATTTTCCCTGCCGTTGACATTGCAAAGAGTGGCACAAGGCGTGACGATTTACTCCTTGACACAAGGGAACAGGAGGCGGCTTACTTCCTGCGCAACAGCTTGATAGGCAGTCAAAGCACAACGGAAATAACCGAGCAAATTATAGATTTGCTTTACAGAACCAAGACAAATAAAGATTTTGTTGAGGCTGTGAAACAATTTGATAAAAAATAATATCAGATTAATTTGAAAATATTTACTAAAAATGAACGGAATTTTTGTTGAAAAGATATATTTACAAACAGTATACGTTTTGATATACTGTAAAAGGTATCATATTATGTCGCATTGATTTTATATAGTATTGCAACTTGCAATACAGCGGCGTATATATAGTGCAGGCAACGGTCGGGGTTTTTTAATATGGCTTGTTGCCTCATATAAAAGGGGGAATAAAAGTGAATACAAGAAAAGTTGTAAAACCGCTTAGCAGTACAAAAGGCTTCACCCTCGTAGAAATGATTGTTGTGATAGTAATATTTGGCGTAATTGCGTCAGTTGCTTCATCTGTTGTTATATCAAAGGTGGAGCAGGCAAGAATTTCCACAGTTGAGAGTGAATGTATGGAGTGTGTGGCAACGGCACAGACATTGCTTGTTGAACACTATAATTATGGCACGTCGTTCACACCCGAACGTATTGCGGAGGTTGCCGGTGTCAGCGGTGAGGTCGGACTTGTGAGAGTATCGGACGGCGAGGTAACACACCTTTACTACACGAAGGGTAAAGATACATACGTATATGTGCGTTATTACGATGAACTTGATGAAGGCGGCAATCACTGTCATCAGTATAATCTTCGTACAATCAATGAATTGGGCGAAGAGGTTGATGCATCTTCTACAATCAATGGCATTGATGACAGATACGGCATCAAGGACGAGTATACCTATATTCAGCCGGACGAAAATGATGATTTCTCTATGGCGCAGGATCAGGATATTTATGTGGATGCAGACCTTGAAAATATGACGTATGGTGATGAGGTTGAAACTCAGCCGACAACAAGAGAACCGGTTACGGAGGTAACAACAACCACAACAACAGAGGTTATTACGTCAGCACCCGAGGACACGAGTAGTGACGATGGTACTTTCTATTTGAGAATACTTAAGTACATATATGATTACAACCTTGATAGTATCACGGACAGTGCAAATGATATGGGCGGTGAAACAGGTTTCCTGCCTATGGGTAATGAGTGTATATCATATAACGGTATATCTTATGTAACCTATTCCGATTTCTATAATGGTAAGCAGGACTACTATTTCATGCCTAGTGAAAACTATATGAGCACGAAGATTAAAGTACATCTTTCAAACGGATATATAAATCCGCCCGCAACACGAGGTTTTAATGCAACAAGTTTGCAGAAAATAAAAAATCTTAAGTTGACGGATTATGACGGAGGTTTTGAATTGTTTAAGCAGGCATGGTCATCTATGGGTTATGAGGAGTACACAAAGAACTTCCTTTCAAATTACCTCAACGGTACGGAAATAAGAGGTGGTTCAAACGGTAATTCAAGTTCAAGCCAAAGTCCTGTTATAAACAACAATCTTCGTACCGCAGGCGATGGCTCTTCAAGTTCAGGCCATAATGTAGAGATAATAAAGTTCAGTTTCAATAAGAGCAATTGCCAACCGGCGAATGCCGATACGGGTTATCCCGCTCAGTATATAGAATCGGACGAAAGCACTCATCCCGGTAGCAGTGTAAGCGAGGGTGATGTTGTTTACTACAATGGAAATTACTATGTTGCACTTAACTATTGCGGTCAGGTTCTTAAGTGGTATCAGGTTACGTTTTAATTTTTAGTATGTAATATGTTTATAAATACAGGGTGACGGTTATTTTGTCCGTGTGGGATGAAAGAACCGTCACCTTGTTCCGATTTTTAAAAGTATTTGGAAAAAAATAAAAATAATGCTTGCATTTTAAATAATGTTATGCTATAATTATACCGTTGCAATTACTTGCGGATGCCAAAATGTATCCGCTGAAACAGAAAGAGGTGTAATAAAATGAAGCAAGGAATCCATCCGGAATATTTTCAGGCAAAGGTAAGATGTAACTGTGGCAACGAGTTTGTTTGCGGTTCAACACAGCCTGAGATCAGAGTCGAAGTATGCTCAAAGTGTCATCCATTCTACACAGGCAGCCAGAAGATGCTTGTAGATGCAGGTGGTAGAGTTGACAAGTTCAACAAGAAGTACGGCAGAAAAGACGTTTAATTCAGCTTTGAAATTCAGAGCAGTGGGTAGTACCCGCTGCTCTTTTTTCATAAAAAAGAGCAATAAAAAATGGGATAGGCGGTTAAGTTGCAAGTTGCTACCATGCTACGCGTGGGATAAAACCGCAATGTAATTTAATGGCGGCTTCGCCGCGTGTAAGAATAAAAGAATACTAACTATAAGTTTGCTTATTAGGGTGAATGGTTTTTAGCCTTCCCTTGTTAGGGAAGGGGGACCGCTTTAGCGGTGGATGAGTAGCGGCAGAATGATGAACCGGGGCTAGAGAAAGCAGTTTTCACCTATCGAGCTGCTCTTATCATTTCACTCAAAAACAAAAATTAATATTTTCTTAAAAAATGAACAAAAAAATAACTGTATTTTGGTGTAAAATTATTGTTTACAAATTCCAATTATATGGTATAATGAATATGTAGTGCAGGGTTTTGTACAATGCCAATGTGGTATTTTAGGGGAAATGTGTGCAGCTCTGCTTTGTGAGTGTGGTATAGGCGGGTATGGATTTGTATGCTTTGCATAAACCGCACCGACTAACATACGAGAGGAGATTGTGTAATGAAAAAACTGAAATTTAGGGGAAATACAAAGGGTTTCACCCTTGTTGAGCTGATAGTTATTATCAGCATAATGGGCTTCTTGGCAGCCATAATCACACCAAACATACTCACCAGAATTGCAAGGCAAAAGAAGTATAAGGCTGTTGAGGCGTGCAAGCAGGCGGTAAGTGCCGCAAACCAACTATATGACGATTCGGTTGTATACAAAAACACGTTTACTGCGGATGCAATTGCCCAAAGTGCGGGTTTAAAGGGAAATGTTAAGGTTGCAGTTGTCAACGGCGAAATAGTTCACCTTTTCTACAAGGATGGCAATGAGAGTGTGTTGTATTGCAGATACTATGATGAGGTGGATGGCACGCATCATACTCATGATTATGGTCAAGGCTATACAAACCCGTATATTTGCGATGGTACGGATGTGTTGCCTGCTCATACGGAGCTTTATAACTACATAGATGATACGGAAGCCATAAATTATTATGAGAATGATATCGATGATGTGTTACCGGAATTCGGCAGTGATTCGGGCATTGAATATGATACCGAAACGACAACAGCCGGCACAGGAACCACATCATCCGATGATAGCAGTGGTGAAACCACAACAGCAAGTGATGGAAGCAGTGAGCCGACAACGTCATCCAATGCCTCAAAGCCTTTTATATTTTCTTCCAATACGGATTATTCATTGGGCGGTGACAGTGCAGAGCGTATGTATAAGATAGTTACCGATTGGCTTGACAGCCAGTTCTTCCAGAATCCGACAAATGTTATTGCAAAGGATAACTGGGCAGCAACAGGCGGTATGACATATCAGTTGCAAAACGGTTCCGTACCTTTGGGTGCAAAGTGGGATTCATCAACAAACAGTATGGTTGACCAAGAGCCAACGCTTTCCGTTTCACAGTCACCAAAGAAAATAACAAGCTACAAGGGCAGCGATGGTTATTATTATGTATGCTTGGAAGGTTCTGTACCCGGTAGCGGTATAAATCTTTTTGACCAGAATCAGGATATGACAATTGTAGACTGGGACGGCACTACAAAGACAGTGAAGCAGAATCCTGCCAAGTTCCTTAATATTGATTCAAACGGCAATTACGTAAAGACCGACCCCGAAGTATATGCCGAAAACATAAACAGGATGCTTGTTTCACCAAAAAGTATCATAGATAATATTGAGAATGCTATGGCTAATGTTGCTGCAAGTGAGGCAAGCAGCAACAGCTCCAAGGTAATAAAGGTTTCTCTTACCGATGACAGCAGAGTTTGCAGTCGTAGATATGTAAGCCCAAGCGATAATTATACATGGCACGTTGTTACATACGAGGGTGCGGATCGTGCTGTTTCTCAGGGTGATGTGTATGTTGACCCAACGGTTGGTACAATTGAAATATATTGGAACAGCAACGGTAACGGTTTGGGTTGGTTCCCGATTGCTTATTATCCGGGATATACGCCGTGATGAATATGTGAATAATTGATATTGAAGAGAGTGTCGAGAGATGCTCTCTTTTTTTGCGAGTGGGTGAGTTATGTGGATTTAAGAAAATTCTTTTAAGATATACATCGGTGTATTATCTCTCCTTTTATGTTATAATATTTTCATGATATCATAACATTGAAAAAATCAATACCATATCCATAAATTATAATAACAACACTATAATATCACTTATAACATTAATCAAATGAAATTCTTAAAAAAGTCTTAAGTAAAAATTAAAAAAAGTTGACAAAGAGTTGAATTGAGTTCTTATATAAAGTGTATAAAAAACTTAAGGAAAATTTAAGATTATTTTTTTGAATTGTGTAAATTGACAGGTTGAAAAAATGCGAATGGTATATGTTGCACAAAGTTGTTAATTTATAGAAGTTTTTTGATAAATTTATTTGACAAATTGCCTTAAGTATTGTATAATAATATTAACCCAAGAGGGAAGAGGCAGTTGATTATATTAAGAATATTTTAAGCTGATTTGTTAAGAATATTTCGGTTTACAATATTAAAAATATATTAACAACTGCGACAGGTAACAGGGTATTACGATTGACGGTGTGCGGTTCAGGCGCAGGTTCCGTATGTCAGCAATCCTCATATACCTAAAACAACAATAAAATCTCAAATAAGAAAGGGAGTAATTTAATATGAAAAAGTTATTAAAGAACAACAAAGGTTTTACACTTGTAGAACTTATCGTAGTTATCGTTATCCTTGGTATCCTTGCTGCTATCCTTGTTCCATCACTTCTTAAGTGGATTGATAAGGCTCGTCAGACAAAGCTCCAGTCAGATGCTTATAACACATACACAGTTATTCAGCAGCTTATCTCTAATGAGTATTCTAATGCTGATCCTGATTTTGGCAGCGTACTTAACGCACAGTCACTTACAACAGAGACAGGTGTTGATTTCACATCTTCAGGTCGTGCAAGAGTTGAGTGTAACGTAATCAGAAAGGCTTCTACATCTGGTTCAAGCATCTTCATCAACAAGTATAAGTTCTATGATACAAAGACAGGTACAACACTTTTCTTTGATGCAGGTAACGGTTCTTGGGCATCTGCTACATCAGATAACATTGCTTCAACAAAGGTTACTGACTACACATCATCAGGTAAGCTTGAGACATCTGCACAGACTGTTTCAGCTGTAACCGGTACAGACCCTGGTATTGCTATCACACTTGTTGGATTTGGTGATGACAACAGCGATACATACACTGCAGAAGATGCTGAATAATAATCGCAATTTGATAGAATGTTTCGTTTGTTGATTGCGTCTTGACAATCGAAATTTAAAAATATTTGGTAATATATTCCCACTCAGCAATGAGTGGGAATATGTTTTTTTATGTGGTAAATTTGACGGAAGATATTAAAAATGAATTATTGATAGATTTCTGTCATAAAGTGGTAATGTGACTGTAATAATTTGTTAATATGTTACAAAAATAAGTTTAATTTTTGTAACATGAAAAAAATAATGTTTATGTAGATTTTTTTGTAATGTTGTGTTATAATGAAATAGGTGAAGTGAAATTTTTAATAAGTATTCATCATTTTTCAACAGATGAGAATGTGAAAAGAGAATATTTATTAAAAATTTTACCAAAGAAGTTTTAAATATATAAATGTAAAGGTGCAATTATGAACATTAGTGATTTTTTACTCAACAACTACGAAGTTATAGACAAAATTTACAATGTGATTTTTTATGTTGTGTTGTTTCTGATGGGGGCTTGTGTATTTTCCTTCCTTAACGTGGTGATATACAGGGTGCCGAGAAAAATTTCTTTTATGCGTTTGGATGATAAGAGCTTTTGCCCGAAATGCTCACATCGGCTTTCAATGAGGGATATGTTTCCTCCGATTATAAGTTGGTTGCTTTTGGGTGGCAAGTGCCGTTATTGCGGTGAAAAGGTATCACCGAGATATACGGTTGTGGAAACGATGGGTGGCTTGCTTGCTCTTTTGTCACTTTATCTGAAAGGCTATAATATGGAAGCAATAATTCTGTTCGCTTTTTATGGCGTGCTGACGGTTGTTGCTTTTGTTGATATAGACACAATGGAAATTCCAAATGGCTTTGTGATTGCAGCACTTGCAGTGGGCGCACTGAATCTTTTGTATTCGGTACTCACCGGGGGTGAGGCAGGCATATTGTCATCTATCATAGGTATGCTTTGCGTGAGTGTCCCAATGACAATCATCGCAATGATTATCCCCGGAGGATTCGGCGGCGGAGACATAAAGCTTATGTTTGCCTGCGGTTTGTTCCTCGGATGGAAAATGACACTGGTCGCAACTGCGCTGGGAATACTGACCGGTGGAATTTACGGCGTATTTTTGCTTGCACGCAAAAAGATAGGAAGAAAGGGACATTTTTATTTCGGACCTTTCCTTTGTATCGGTATGCTGATTGCAACGATATGCGGGGAGAGCATACTCTCATGGTACTTGGGATTTTATCAGTTTTAAAAAACCTTTCCATACGGGTCTGGCCGGATGGAAATATAAAAAAAGAAATGAGGTGGAAAGATGCCTAGGTATAAATATACTGCCAGAGATAGTAAGGGCAAATCAATTACAGGTGTTTTAAACGTAGCTGATGAAAACGAACTTCACGCACGATTGAAAGATGACGGAAAGTATCTTATCGATGCGAGGGAAGTTGGTGCAAAACAATTTGTTACTCCGCTCAAAACGGCACAAGTAACGGATTTTTGCAGACAGATTTCAACTCTTTTGGGTGCGGGTGTTTCGCTTGTGCGTGCACTGAGTATTATAGCCGATTCCGAGTCTATAAAGCCGAAAGAAAAAAAGGTTTACCTCAGCACACTTAAGTTTGTAAGGCAAGGTATTTCACTTTCCGATGCAATGGAAATGCAAAACGGTGCATTCCCATCGTTGCTTATAAACATGGTTAAGTCTGCCGAGGCAGGCGGTAACATTGATGATACCTTTATGAGAATGGCTGAACATTATGATAAGGAATTCAGACTTGCAACAAAGGTAAAAAGTGCAATGACATATCCTAAGATACTTTGCGTGCTTATCGTTATTGTTGTTGCGGTTATTATGACATATATCCTCCCGCAGTTTCAGGATATGTTTGATATGATGGACGAACTGCCGAAAACAACAGAAATTTTGATTGCAATAAGTAATGCCATACGATATCACTATATTGCTATCATAATCGTAATTGCAGCTATATATATGGTAATAAGATTCTTGCTTATGATACCTATATTCTGTTACTACAAAGATAAGGCGCTTTTATATTTACCTATGATAGGTAAACTTGAAAAGGTCATATTCACAGCAAGATTTTCAAGAACACTTTGTTCATTGTATACAGCAGGTATACCTATGGTAAGTTGCTTGCAGATAGGCAGCACAACAATAGGTAACACATACATAGAAAATCAGTTTGCCGCAGTTATTTCATACGTAAAGAGCGGTGGTAACCTGAGTGAGGCACTTGGTAGAGTTGATGGTTTTGTAAAGAAACTTCCTTCAAACATCAAGGTCGGTGAAGAAACGGGTAGCCTTGATACTATGCTTATAGCACTTGCCGATTCACTTGATTATGAGTCAGAAATGGCTATCGATGCACTTGTATCTTACCTTGAGCCTGCCATGATCGTCGTAATGGCAGTTGTAGTAGGTTTTATCATCATTTCAGTTATTCAGCCTATTTACGGTTCTTATGAAGCAATCGGATAAAAGGCTTAAAGAAAAGATATAAATATATATATAAATATATAAAAGTATTGGAGGTTATCTAATGACTACGGTTTATATTTCAAATAATAATATACAGGTTCTTATTGGTGAAAGTGCCGGCAAGAAGGTCACTGTAACCAAAGCATTACAAACTGAAGCTCCTATGGGTTGTATAATAAACGGTATGGTAACGAATGAAATGGATTACGTAAACCATATAAAGCAGTTCTGGGAGGAAAACAACATTCCAAAAAAGGATGTTTCACTTGTAATAAGCAGTACACATTTTGTTTCAAAAACTGTTGATCTTCCTACGGTAAGCGACAGAAAAACAATTGAATTTTTAAAGCATGAGCTTTCAGAGGTTGTGCGTGTGAAAGATCCTATGTACACCTACCTTACACTCAGCGAGGATAAAAAGACAAAGATGCGTCAGGTTCTTGCAGTTGTAATTGAAAAGGCTTTCATACAAAGACATCTTACACTTTTTGAAAGCATGGGTATAGAGATTACTCACTTTGACAGTGCACTCAGCTGTGCTATCAGAGCGTTGCAATCCATGCCTGCCGTAAAAGAGGACATAACGGTAACTCACCTTATGGAAAATGCAAATATGCTCAACTTACTCTTTGTTGACGGTGTTTACACATTCTCAAATTCAACAAGACTTTTCAGTGAGCATGGCACACCGGGCTTCGGTGTTGAGGTTGCTCGTGCCGTAAGTACAATGCAGCAGTTCGTAAAATCACAGTCACTTGAAAAGCCGCTCCACTCAATTTACCTTGCAGGTACTCAGGAGGGTGACTATGACTACTGCCGTGAGTGTATAACACAGGTTAATAACGATGTTGAGGTTGCAATGCTTCCTAACTTTGGTTCAATAGTTATGAAGACAGGCGACAACAGTGATTACACAGCATATATTGTTGCAATCGGTTGTATGATGGGTGCGGGCAACAAGAGTAAACTCTTCCCTCTTTACAGCGGACTTGTTGAGCAGTATAAGCTTGACCCTAAGGGTGATAAGAACGTACAGGATATTAAGAAGGCGATTGTTCCTCTTTGTACACTCGTTGCAGTTGGTGCTGTTGTTTCAATCGGTTTGGGCGTTACCTGTGCGATTAATTCCGGCAGAATAAAGAGCCTTACAAACTACCTTAACACACCGGAGGTTACGGATACGCTTGCAGAATACGATAATCTTAAAAAGAATAATGCAGAGCTTGCAAGCACAGAAAATGCGGTTGACAATGTATGGAAATATATTGACTCATATCCTACATACAACAGAGATCTTGAAAATATTGTAAATGAATGTGCAAGTGGACTTGCAGACGTAACAATTAAAGATTTCAGTGCAAATAGCGGTGTGCTTGGCTTAACAACAAAGGCACCTAACGTAGACCAGATTCATACATATATTGAAATACTTAAGAAAGAACCTGTGTTCTGTGACGTAGATTATACAGGTTATAATTATAACGGTGATAAGGATGGTACATGGACGGTTAGAGTTGAATGTACACTTTCAGATATCGCAGGTAAGAGTCTTTCAAATATTTATTCAGATGCCGGTGTGGAAAACTACCGTAAGGTAAGCGGTATGGATGTTGAAGAAACAAGCGAGGAGAGCACAGAGGAGGTTGATCAGTAATGGGAAGTATGACAGCTAATATGACAGATAAAGATAAGAAATTACTTATTTTTCTTGCGTTCTTTGCTGTAATAGCAATTTTTGGTTTACTTATTATTAAACCTCTTGTAGAAAAAAATGCCGAACTTCTTGTTCAGGTGAATGAGTTGCAGGATAAGAAGGCGGATTTTGAGTCAAAGAAAACAGAGTTACCAATGCTTAGAGTTGAAAACACAGAAAAGCAGCAGAAGATTGCCGAGCTTAAGAGTGGTTTCAATGATATGATGCAGAGTCAGGAAATCGATAACCTCCTCACAGAGAAGGCATTGTCAGCAGGTCTGCTTGCATCTTCACTTTCAATTGAAATGCCAAAAGAACCCCTCAAGCTTGAGGTATACAAAAATTCCAACATAGCACTTGAGGCTGAACCGGTTACGGAAGAAACAACTTATGTTAAAAAATCGGAAGCTCAAGCAGATGCTGTTGAGGCAGCTGCATCAGGTGGGGATGAAGAAGATAATAAAAGCAGCGAAAAAGGCGGCGAGATTGCTCAGCAGACACTTGTTTCAGCAGCAAACGTAAGGTTTGAACTCAAGGGTAACATTGAATCACTCAAGAACGTTGTGGATGATTTCGCAAATAATGACCCTGCAATCAGACTTACGGGTGTTGCATGGAGCGGTATCAAGGTTGACGATGCATCAAACGGCACTGCAAGCCTTTCACTTCAGATAAATATGTGTGAAAAGGATGAGCAGGGCGATGAGCAGGCAGTAGAACAGTAAAAAAGTAGTATTATGTGCGAAAAGGATGATGAACAACAATGGCAATTGGAAGCAGAAATATCAGAATCGGTGACGTATTGAAAGAATACGGTTACGTTACCGATGATCAAATTGCTCAGGCGATAGAATATCAGCGAGAAAACCGAGGCGTGCGTCTTGGTGCGGCTCTTACCGCACTCGGATTCATAACGGAAAAACAGGTTATGAAAGCACTCAGCGAAAAAATGAATATGCCGATCGTTGACCTTGATACCTATGAGATTGATCTTGAGGCTGTGCAGTATATACCTGCGCAAATAGCCGAGAAATACAATATTCTTGCAATTAAGGCAACTGATATGGTGCTTACAGTAGCTCTTAACGACCCGATGAACTTCTTTGGTATCGAGGATGTTCGTCAGCTTACGGGTATGCAGCTTGATATCATGCTTGCAGACTCAAAGTCACTCGAAAGAGCTATCAGATACAATTATAACGAGGTTTCAGCACTTAAAGCGGCAAGAGCGGCAAACAACAGTGTAGAGGATGATCTTGAAGAGCTTGAAGTTGAAGACGGCGATGATGATACACCCGTAATCAACCTGCTCAACTCTCTTGTTAAGAGAGCATCAAGTATAAATGCCAGTGATATACATATCGAACCGTTTGAAAAGAAAACGGTTGTAAGAATGAGAATTGATGGTGCTATCAATGAATATGTATCTTTGCAGAAAAATATACATAATTCACTCATTGCCCGTATCAAGATTATTTCAGACCTTGATATTGCGGAAAAGCGTATACCACAGGATGGTCACTTCAAAATGATGCTTGATGACGGACCTC
>CAZUXS010000027.1:0-18796 GCA_964624605.1 uncultured Lachnospiraceae bacterium
GGAATAATAGTCATCCCAATATTTTTTATCCAAATCCACCACGGTATAATTATCAATAATATCGTTTAACACATCTGGATAGGTGGTCGGAATGATAACGATTGCTCCCACATTTATCAGCTGTGACAGGCAGGTGCTTAGGCAGATATCCAAATTTTTGATATATGCACTGTTTAACCAAGGAAAACAATAGATACATTTGCCCAACGAATACCCGACAGCCATTGAAGCCTTCCATCGTTCTCCGCTCATATATTTCATAGTTCTGTTAAATCTACCGTCGGATAATTGGAACAGCTCTTTTATCTTTTGAACATCGTTAATGTATCCCAAATTATTTTTTACGCCTGTTGCAATTTGCTCTTTAACGGTCATCGGCAACAATCCGGCAAATTTTCTAAGGTCGGTATCCGAACCAACGTAACAAGATTTTTTTTGCAAATCCTTTTGAGTTAAAACTTTATTTTCAACAGATATTTTTCCCTCCGAAATTTTGTCTTTGCCACATATCAACGTGGATAAAGCCCAGCCACCCATACCACATTCACCTTTTAAAACATAGACACCCGATTTAAAATTATAATTGAAATGACCGATTGTATCCCTCATTTTTCCGTAATTATACAATTCACAATCAAATCCACCACTTACATCTGTCAAATCTAATGTCATTTTCAAACCCCCATGCTCGCAGCATTTTTAATCTATGCGTTCCAGTTCGTAAATATATTCATGTTTCGCCTTATACGATTCTGTTTCTGTATCGTATACAACATCCATGGCACAATAATAATTTTTCCCTTTAGCTGAAAAAACTTCAATAAATGTGCCATTTTCTCTATGATGTCCCACATCATATCCTGAACATATACATGTAACATTATATATATCTACACCCGTTTGCCCTACAGCACCCCCTACTTCAAAAGGCAAATCTTCCTTTTCCAAATCATAATCATCTAACATAACCATACTCATATCTTTGTATGTTGAGTAATCATTTCGAGGATTTTCGGTAAGTTCTTCGCCATTTAATTTAGCCATATTTTTTTGAAGAACTATTGTATCACCCAAATGTTTTGGAGGATCGGGATTAACATTCTTTTTGGCAATAATCGGATTGCAGGCACGCCAGCTTCCAACCAACTCCTCCGGAATATCAAGATTTGTTTCCGGTATTTCGAGATATTTGCTTAAGTATTCATCATCATACGAAAAAGCACCTATGCCACCCTCAAAATAATCATCCTTATTGTACCCCAAATTTAATTCATCGGGCCAGTCAAGTTCATAATAATTGAGTGAATCAATAATAGATCTGTGAACTATTATTAACTTGTAAATACCGGTTTTTGATGGTGCTTCGGTATCCGCCAAACGACTTTTCAACCATACCATATAATCACCATTATCCGTAATAATTCTTATTGCGGGTTGTCCTATCGCTTTGTATGCTCCTCCCTCAAATGAATCATTTATCATACCTGTTTTCGTAAATGATGTGGATTGGTCGTCATAAAAGTTGATAACATTTTCCAACTGTTCATCAAGCTCTGCATCATTTTCAATAACATCTTCACTGAAAAGTTTTTTCAATGCTTTCGTATCCTTGTTGTCAAGTGCTTTTACAACACCGTTTACAAGTTTTTCATTCATCATATCCGCACTTGTATAAGGAACAATGCACCCACTAAAGCAAGTGACTATAAACACTACAATTATCGTTATGTAACAATAAAAAGATTTCATAATTTCACACCCCTAAGCCTTAGCAAAAAACTTCTCTAACAGGTCATTTTTCAATATCCAATTTATAATAATTCCCCCTGCCGACCTCTGTCGGCACTAGGTCTATTTTACCCCCAAATTTATTTTCTATTGTTTTGCAATCGTCGTTGCCACGGATTGCGTGTATCAGCCTTTCACTTGCCGTCACTCTTACTTTTTTATATATTGTTGAGGCGAATGTGTTGACTATTTTCGCCCTTATTTTATCTGCCATGTAAAGCTCATTTTCGGTATACCCTCTGCCATCGCAGTAAGGGCAGGAATGGGCAAGCAGTTTATGGAGAGGTCGTCCGACTTTTTTTCTGGTCAGTTCCATAAGTCCCAAATCGGTCATACCCACTATATTCACCCTAACCCTGTCCTTTTTCACAGCCTCGGTCAGAAGCTCGTACAGCTTTTTGTTATCTTCGTCGGACTTCATATTTATGAAATCTATTATTATCATGCCGCTTAAATTTCTGAGCCTTATCTGCCTTGCACACTCCTCGGCTGCTTGTGTGTTCACTTTGAGCGGACTGCCGTTGAATTTTCCGCTGTTCACGTCTATCACCGTCATTGCCTCGGTGTATTCTATATTTATCCAACCGCCGCAGTTAAGCCATATTCTGTGGTGCAAAGCCTTTTCAAGCTGTGTTTCAATTCCGTAATTGTGAAAGAGCGGCACAGCATCATCATAAAGAGTGACGCTGTTGCCGTATAAGTTTTTGCAAACCTTTTCAAACTCCGCCTTATCGTTTATAACAACCTCATCATCACCCGTCAAAAGGTCACGCACAGCCACCTCAACAACGTCCGTTGCCTTTTGGATTACGGCAGGTGCTTTTGTGTAGGTTGCTTTTTTTGCTATATCGTCGCATTTGCCTTTCAAATCTTCAAGCTCGGTTTCAATTTCGCCCACTTCGGCATTTACGCAGTTGGTACGCATTATCACTCCGTAGCCATCGGCAAGATATTTTTCACCTATGCTACGAAGCTGCTCTCGCTTTTGCTCATCGTCTATTTTTTTTGAAACGCCCACACTTTTGCCGTTTATGCTAAGCACGCTGTATTTTCCGGCAACGGAAATTTCCGTTGTCACAACCGCCCTTTTATCGTCTATCTCCTCTTTCAAAACTTGAACGGCAATTTCATCACCGCTTTTCACATTTGTGTTTTTTTCTCTGAAATCGGTAAGCTGCAAAAATGCGGGATTTTTGTAGCCTATATTCACAAAGGCGATTTTGCCGGGCAATATCTTGTCCACCCTGCCGATATAAATATCACCGCAACGAGGACGTTCGGATTTTTCATCAACTATTATTTCCTCCAAAACGCCGTTGTTTGTCAGTGCCACACGCAGCTGTGAGGAAAGACAGTCCACCAATATTTTTTTCATAGGCTTATAAATTCTCCGTTTTCACGCCTGTACATTTCAAGGCGATGAGTTCTTATTTTATACATAACAAGTTCCCTGCCAAGCTTTTCATATATATATTCAAGCAGCAAATCAACCTTTATATTGCCTTGACTGCCTGTTGCAAGCCTTGCATTGAGCACCGTTTTATCTCCGCTGTTATCCGCACTTAAGGCAAATATGAGAGGTCTTATGTCAACGGTCTTTTCCTTTTTCTTAACAACCCTTGTCATAATTAATTCATTCTGTGAAAGCAAGTCCTCAATTATGCTGTCTATGTTTTCAAATTTACCGTCAAGTGTTATGGCATAATCGGCAGCTTCTATTGCAGCCGCACAGCTTTTTTCACCCTTTTCAACCTCACGCACACTCAATATTTCAATACCGATGGGCATTGAAGATGCAAGCCTGTCCTTTATTTCATCGCAAGGTATTTTCTCGGTCAAATCCATATCCACATATTCTGCAACGCTTGAACAGCCGAGTGAAAGCGGAATTGCAAACACTTCAAGCTGATGAGGATTGAAGCCCTGTGAATAAGCAATCGGCAGTGCCGTCCTTTTAATGCATCTTTGGAAAAGTTTCAGCAAATCCAAATGACCTATATAAACAATGTTACCCTGTTTTGTAAACTTTACTCTGTACTTAATATTCTCACTCAAAGCAAACACCTCCTCCAAAGCATTTTGCACCGCAGTTGGCACATTCTGTTCGGCAATTAAGTGTTACCTTTTCTTCCTTTGCCTTTTCCATTTCATTTATAAAAAATTGCTTGCTTACGCCGATTGAGATATGATCCCATGGCAAAAGCTCGTCATAACTACGCTGTCTGTTTGCGTAAAATTCTTTTGAAAGACCGCAATCCTCAAAAGCCTGCATCCATGCATCATATTTGAACAAATCATTCCAACCGTCAAACTTTGCGCCAAGCTCCCAAGCACGCACAATGAGTTTGCCGACACGTCTGTCACCTCTTGCAAGCACGCCCTCCATGGAACTAAGCTCGGGTTCGTGATAATTGAACTTAACCTGCTTTTTTGTCATACTTGTTTTTATAAGCTTGTTTCTTCTGAAAAACTCGTCAACGCTTGCCTGTGGCATCCACTGGAAAGGTGTGAACGGCTTCGGCACAAAACAAGATGAGCTGACAACCACGGAAACGGGTCTGCCCCTCCTTGTTTCCTTTGGCACTTCAAAATATTTTTCAACTATTTTATTTGAAAGGTCCACTATGCCCAAAAGGTCCTCGTCCGTTTCGGTTGGCAAACCACACATGAAATAAAGCTTAACCCTGTTCCAACCGCCCTCAAAGGCAAGTGAACAGCCGTTCATTATTTCTTCTTCCGTTATACCCTTGTTTATAACATCTCTCAGCCTTTGAGTGCCCGCTTCGGGTGCGAATGTAAGACCGGATTTACGCACAGCCTGTACCTTATTCATCAAATCAAGTGAAAACGCATCTATACGAAGTGACGGAAGAGAAAGACTTACATCCTCCTTTGCATATCTTTCAAGCAAGCCCTCTGCAAGGTTCTTGAAATCCGTATAGTCACCCGTTGAAAGACTTGCAAGACTTATTTCCTCGTGACCGGAATTTCTGACAAGTGACTCGGAGCAATCCAAAAGTGTTTGTGTGCTCTTTTCTCTCACAGGTCTGTAAACATAGCCTGCTTGGCAGAAACGGCAACCTCTTATGCAACCTCTGAAAACTTCCAGTGTTACCCTGTCATGCACCACTTCAATGAGCGGCACAAGCTGTTTATCGGGATAAAACACCTTATCCATATCTTTTACAATAACTTTTTTTATTGTCTTTGGTGCTTCCGGTATATTTGGTGTGAAGCTCTTAAGCTCCCCGTTTTCCTTGTATTCCACATCGTAGTATTTGGGAATATATATACCGCCTATGCTAAGTGCTCTTCTGTAAAAATCTTCCTTTGTACCGCCGTTTTTCTTTATCTCCTTGTAGAGGTCGAAAAGCTCATCATAGCTCACTTCGCCCTCACCAACATAAACCACATCCACTATATCCGCAAGCGGTTCGGGATTGTAGGCACAAGGACCGCCCACAATTATAATCGGGTCGTCCTCGGTTCTGTCCTTTGCCCATATCGGAATACCCGCCAAATCAAGCATATTTATTATGTTTGTAAAGCTCATTTCATACTGCAAAGTGAAGCCCACAAAGTCAAAATTTGCAAGCGGTGTGCCCGTTTCAAGAGAATAGAGAGGAATGTTGTTTTCCCTCATTTTATCCTCCATATCATACCATGGCGCAAAAGCTCTCTCGCAGTAAAGGTCATCTCTGCGATTCATAAAAAAGTAAAGTATCTGCAATCCCAAGTGGCTCATACCCACTTCATACACATCGGGAAAACAAAACGCAAATCTTATATCCACGTTCTTAGGGTCTTTCACAACCATATTTATTTCATTGCCTATATAACGAGCAGGCTTTTCAACCTGCATCAAAAGTTCATCCAGCATTTCTGTATTTATGCTTGGTGCTTTGTTCATTGTTGTACCTCCGTAAAAATTTCATCAGTTTTCTAAATTCTATTTTCCCATATTTACGCTGATTTTTCAAGCAAAATATTTGATATTTCGCAATTTATTCCCCTTTTCATTATAAAAACTATGAACTCATCCTCCGATATAGTATAAAGTTTTCCGTTTTCACCTTTTACGTGCACATTCAAATAATAATCCCAACCCAAACGGTATATTATTGTTTTGGTGTCCGTCATAGGGCTTACCACAATGCTCCTAAGCGGCAGCACCCTGCGCTTTCTTTTTTGTGTAAGTGAGCGATAGAGTGCGTATGTCACGTTTATATATTTAAGTCCGTTCATTTTCAGCAAATACACACCAACCGCCAAAAGTGATATGTTGTAGCTGTAAAGTGTCATTTGCACCATACCGAACAAAATTATAAATATACTTGTAACCCTGCCTATTACGGCAATATATCTGTTGCTTCTCAAAGCACCCGTGAAATAGCCTATTATGTAGTGCACCGCCCTGCCTCCATCCAAGGGATAAACGGGCAAAAGGTTGAATATTCCGAGCACAATATTCATTTTGCCGACTTCATACCTATGCAAAAGTATTCCAAGCACTATATTCAATATCGGTGCGGAGAGTATCACAACCAATCTTTTGAATATATTTATATCTTCAAATCCCGCCATATTCGCACTTTCGCCCACGGGATAAATTGTAACCTTTTTCACCCTCGCACCGAAAGCCGCTGATATTAAAATGTGACAAATCTCATGCAGAGTTACAAAAGCAAAGGTTATACAAATCAATCTTAAATATCCCAAAAGTGCACCTATCACTGCAAGCACAATAAAGGATATTTTCACCTCAACAGCCACACCGAATAATACGAAGCTAATTTTCTTTATTTTTCTCATTTTCAATATAGGCAAGCACTTCCTCATCGGGTATCACAAATTCCTTATTTATACCAAGCATATTCTTTATTTTTATTTTTTCGTTTTCAATATCCGCCTGTGTAATGCTGTCGTCCAAACAGCTTTTTATGTATTCCCTTGTTTTATCCGACATATCATTATTCATTTTTGAAATGCCGACAAGCACAATTGTTATTCCAAGGCAAATATTCACCCTAAGCCAAAAAGTACCTCTTTGCTTTCCGGGTTGCTTATTATATACTTTTGCACTCGTTCCAGAATAATATTTTCTCCCAGTTACTTTTGGTTTCGCCCTGTGTTTTCTCACCCGTGACATTCTCCTGTTTTTATAATACATACAAAATCACCCCGATATAAATATATTCATATCGGGGTGAAATAATTCATTATGTAATTGTTATTGCAGCTTATCGGCAAGCGTTTCAAACTCGTCTTTAAGCTTTTTGAAGCTTTTCATTATTTTTGGATTGTATGCACCACATTCACCGTTCAATATCATATCAAAGGCAACGCTCTTTACATAAGCCTTTTTATAACAACGCTCACTTATGAGTGCATCGTACACATCCGCAACGGAAACAATCTGAGCGGAAATCGGTATATCATCGCCCTTTAAGCCATCGGGATAGCCCTTTCCGTCATATTTTTCATGATGTGACCTTGCAATCTCCGCACAACAGTTCATATATTCGGGGTCATCCATATCCGTCATGTGTTTTACAATGTCGTAACCCTTTGTTGTGTGGGTTTTCATAACCTCAAATTCTTCTGCCGTCAATCTGCCGGGCTTCAAAAGAATGGTGTCGGATATTGCGATTTTGCCTACATCGTGCAAAGGTGAAGCTTCCGCTATCATTTTTATCCTTGCACTGTCCAAACCGTATTCGGGGCAATCCACAGCCACTTGTTTGAGCAACAATCTTGTAAACTCACGCACACGCATAATGTGAGTGCCCGATTCCATATTACGGAATTCGACAACTGTACCCAAGGTGTTTATTGTCCTCAAATTCTGCTCGTTTATTCTTTCCGTCTGTTCCTGAACAAGAATTTCCAAATTGTTCTTATGGTAATAAAGGTCCATAGTGTTATTCACTCGGCTTCTTACCAAGAACGGTTCAAACGGTTTCAAAATTACATCACTCACGCCGTTTGCGTAACAAGTTTTGCAAATTTCCACATTGTTCTCATCCGCTATGAGTATAACGGGGATTGTTTTGAGGAAATTGTTCTTCCTCATGTACGCAAGCACCGCAAGACCGTCCATACCCGGTATGTCATAATCTATGAGCATAGCCGCAATATCATCTCTCTTTTTTCTGATTATATTTACGGCTTGTATACCATCCGATGCTTCAAGTATATCACACTCACCCTCAAACATTGCACTGAGTGTCTTTCTTACATTCTCATCATCATCCACAATAAGAAGTGACTTCTTCATACGTTTGAAGTGTGTCTGCTCCTCTTGGAATATCTTAGTATTGTTCTTACCTGTCTGCTTTGCATCAAAAAGTGCCTGTTCAGCCTTTTTGTAAAGCTCCGCAAAGGATGTTTTGACCTTTTCTTCAATTGATATACCAACCGATACGGTGCAGGAATATGCAACACCCGTGGGAAGTTTGATATCCGTGAGCATTGTATGAAGTTCTTTATCAAACATCTTAAGTCTTTCAACAGACTTTATATCCCCAAGAAATACGGCAAATTCATCCCCGCCCATTCTTGCGAAAAGCATTGTCTTTGAATTATGCTTGTTTCTGTATTCATTAAGCTTGCCGGCAAATATTTTCATTATCATATCGCCTGCATTGTGACCGTGCTTGTCATTGAACTGTTTGAACTCATCCACGTCAAACATAACAAGGGCACACTGTGTTTCGTTGTCATCCTCGAGTTTCTGCTTTACTATACGCTCAAAATGACCTCTGTTATAAAGTCCCGTAAGACCATCTCTTGAGGCAAGCTCTTCCATCTTCTTATCGTGATTTCTCACAACCTTAATTGCGTTACTCTCCGTAACATCGGTTATAATCACGCTTGTTTCTCTCTTCCCCGTTATGGAATTTTCGTAATCATATCCCATACAAAAAACAATGATTGAAGAACCGTCTTTTTTCTTTATGCAATGTTCCAAATATAAAAATCCCTCTCCGGAACGCCCCTTCATTACGGTGCTTATGTATTCTTCCCAATCTTCGGGGAAAATCAATTCCTTTTGAGTAAGACCTTTTTGGACATCACTTTTATCGTAACCTGTAATCTTGTAAAAATTTTCATCTACGGACAATACCCTGTAACTCTCATAATCCAGAATATATCTCGAATGGAGGATAATACCTACTGCATTAGCCATCTCACACCAACTTTCTCAAAATGTAAACAGTAAATCACCACATATCATTATACAATACTTTCTTCCTTTTGTCACTATCTTTTTTTCACTATTATTTTATGTTATTGACACCCATATCTGTACCGATTGTATTCATATTATAAAGTATAAGCACATCATCAACGTTATTTTCATTAATAAACTCCGATGCACTCTCTCTGTAATATCTGGTATCAAACACATATATTTTATCGTAGTTCTCAAGCAAGAACGGAACCATACAATTTGCATAGCTGTCTTTTATAACCGCAATTGACTTCCCCTCATTGCCGCTTTTTTTATCAATTTCTATAAACGGGTGTATATTATCCAAAAAGTATGAATACTTATCTTTTTGACTCAGATATTCTTCATTGAATATGCTGTCCGAAACCTTGTTATCAGCTTTGAACTCCAACTCGTAATCTTTTGAATATGCAGTGATGCTGTCACCCTTAACGGCATAATCATTGAGCTTGGAATATATTGTGCCGTAAAAATCATCGGCAACAATTTTTTTATTAAAGCTTTCAAGCGGTGACGGAGTAAGCCCCATCGCCTTGCAAAATTCTTCATACCCTATGTATGCACCCTCGCTTGTCCAGTGGTGGTCAAGCCTGTAATATAAATCCACATCGGATTTTTTATCTTTCAATGCCGCCGTGGGATTTACTTTGATTGCATTTTTTGCACTAATGCCATCGAATATCTTTTGCATATCCATACTCTGCCCGTCGGTTGATGTATGTGCAGGCAGCTTATCCCCGAGAATATCAAAAGCTGTCGGCACAAGCATAACACAAACATTTCTCTCCCCGACACTTTCACAAAATTTATTGAATGTTTCTGCAATATGCTGAGTATCCTTAACAGATTCATATTTTTCAATCATATATCCGTCGGAGGAAATATAAACCCCGTTTATGTCTTTTTTGCGCATCACGTTTTTTTCAAATTCCGTTTTAAGACCCACAAAAATATCTCTGAACGGAAAATGATCATCAAAAAAAGAATTCATATTCTCCGTATAGCTTCCGTCTTTTAAAGCATCGAAAGTAAAAGACGGAAACTGTGCAAGATATCTGTTTTCTTTTTCCGAAAATTCTTGTTTTGGCATAACCACCAACAAGGCAAGGCATAAAATTGTAAATATTGAAACCGTTACACTGATTATCTTCTTCATAATTAAAACCTGAAATATAAAAATGGATTATAAGCCGCACTCACAAGATATGCAACCGAAACAATAAAAAGTGAAAGCATAAACACAGCATAAAACGGTGAACACAGCTCTTTAAGACCTTGTTTAGACAATATAAAGTTCTTGATTTTTTCGTATACCGGAAAGGCAAGCACCGCCGAAATAATCAACAGCAAAGCATTATCCGTGATATAGAACAAAAATCCGTCATCAATCACGTTTGAAAATCCCGTGAACATAACCCCAATATACTCTCCGAGTTTTCCGAAATCATCAAAAACAAATATCGTAAATCCCGTCACAACTATAAAAAGCGTGTATATATGCTTCAAAACAAGCGGAAGTTTTTCAATATACTTTCCGTATACGAACTTTTCCGCAATAAGCAATACGCCGTAATACATACCCCAAAGCACAAAATTCAGAGATGCTCCGTGCCAAAGACCGGTAAGTGTCCACACCACAAAAATATTGAAAATATTTCTTGCCTTTGAACAGCGATTGCCGCCGAGCGGTATGTATACATAATCCCTAAACCAAAACGAAAGCGACATGTGCCACTTTCTCCAAAAATCGGTTACGGATGTTGCACTGTACGGGTAATTGAAATTTTCATTATAATTAAAACCAAGCATTTTACCCATACCTATAGCCATATCGGCATAACCTGCAAAATCAAAATACAACTGCAAAGAAAATGCAATCGCCCCAAGCCAAGCACTTGCCATCGAAAGGGTTGAAAAATCGGAAGTGCTTATATTATCCCACAATATGCCTATGTTATTTGCCAAAATCACCTTTTTAAAAAGTCCGTACAAAAAACGCTGCATACCGATGCAAAATCCGTCGAAATCTATTTTTCCGGAATGGAGTTCGTTCTTTACGGTGATGTAGCGCACAATCGGACCCGCAATAAGTTGCGGAAACATTGACACGTATGTCAAAAGTGAAAAATAATTTTTTTCGACTATATTCGGTGACCTGTAAACATCTATGCTGTAGCTCATAATTTGAAATGTATAAAAACTTATGCCTATGGGCAAAGCAATATCCGACACCGGACAGTTTAAACCGAACAAGCCGTTTATAAGTCCGACAATAAATCCCGCATATTTATAATAGCCAAGCACCGACAGATTAAGTACAAGTGATGCCGCAAGCACAGTTTTTTTCGCCGATGTATTGTTCAGTCTTACCTGCAATAAGCCGTTTACATAACCAATCAACGTTGCAAAGAGCATAAGCAAAACATATACAGGTTCACCCCAGCTGTAAAAAACAAGACTTGATAACAGCAAAACGGCATTTTTCAACTTGAACGGCACCAAATAATACAAAATAAGCACAATCGGCAAGAAAATAAACACAAATTCAACACTACTGAATATCATAATTTACTCCTTAGCCCCGACATATTTAAATGTTCTTTTCTATTATTCTCGCAAGCTCATTACTGTTTGAGGCAACCGCAAAATAAACACAACTTCCTCTTGAACCTATAACAGCCTGCTTCATAACCTCACTCTGCTTCGGATCGTAATTTTGATACTGTTCGGTGAGATTTGTCTTTACAGTTTCAAATTTTTCCTTTGTTTGCTCAACATCGCCCGCATCTTTAAGCTTCAAAACAACCACGGTATCCGCAAGCATAACATCCTCAGCCTGCAACAGCATATACGTATCGACCGTTTCCGGGTCAATACCGTAAAAGCTTTCCAAATAGCTGCCATCCTTATCGGTCATATTATTTACAAACACCTCTTTAAGCTGTGTAAGCATAACACGATACTCATCACCCACATCTATCTTATCCGTAGATGTTACCGTTGTTTCACTCTCGGTATTTACTTCATCTTCCACACTGCTTGCACATCCGGTGAATAATGCTGTTGTAATCATTGCCGCAAAAGCTATATTTCTGAGTTTCATATTATTCTGTCCTTTCTCTTAATCCAATCCGTCATTTATATGTTCTGTTGCGTAGGTTCTGAAAAAATTCGCCCAATATGAATACACGGTATTTGTCATGTGTACATAACCGTCACTTGAATAGCTTTCGGGCAAAGCTCCCTGCTCATTTGTGAGTATACTTGCAAGGTCAACGTAGGTTGCGCCCCATGGCTTTGAAAACTTTTCAAGCTGAGAATTAAATTCCTTTATGATTTCATTATTGAAAGTGGACGTTTCACTTGAATGTGTCATAGGTGCAACGCTCACAATGTAAATTTTACTATCCGGACTTACAGTCTTAAGTCTGTATACCAAATGACTGTAGTTGTTGATTGCCCTTTGTATTGCATTTGTACCGGAAAGCTCATTTATACCGAGATCTATAAATATTCTGTCCGGCTTAAGCTCCTCCACAACATCGCTGACCGCAACCGGCTGTCCCTTATATATAGGATGTATGTTGCCATCTTCAGCCGTTTTCATTGCATTGTATGTTGTGTAGCTCACAGCCCCGAGGAAAGTAATGTTTTTCATATACTCCGGTGCTTCCGCAAGTGCGGCATAATTTGAAAAACCGACAGTGAGAGAATCACCCACAAACACGGTATTTGAAAAGAAGAGATTTGCAATCTCATCATTTGTCATTTTTGACACATCCGTATACTTATCGGATGAGTACACCTCTGCAACTGTTGTTGTCTCCGTTCCCCGTTCAACATCATCCGGTGTACCGATCTGTTCCAATGCACTTTTGCTCTCAACCGACTCATTGTTGACACTCCTCAAGTTCACCTGATCCTTAAGAACAAACACACCAAGCACCAATGCAAGTGAAGCAACTCCGCAAATTATAGTCTTACTCGTTGCACCCTTACCTTTGCCGACATTTGTATGAGCGGTATCATTACCTTCTGTACTGTTAATCTTATCAATATCATTCCTTGAATTATCATTACTCTTCATATAGCAACTCTTCCCCTTAATAGTGTATATTAAAAATTCGGTAAAAACTTAATAACAATTCACTAAAAATTTTCATACATAATGGAATCTGTTTTTCTATTCAATTTTTATTACACATAAACATTATATACCATTTTCCCGAAAAAACAAACATTTTTTTCATCTTTTTTCAAATTTTTTTACAAAAATATTTTTCCCAATGTATTGACTTTTTAATTACATAGTGTTAGAATAAAATCACAATTTGACTGAATGGTCAGTTTGTACTTTTTTTGTAATAAGATTACATAAATTTCTTTACGGGTGGTGATTATATGGCTAAAAAAAATATCAAAAAAACGCTCATTCTCGAAGCTGCAAAAAAGCTTTTTCTTGAGAAAGGATATGACGGTGCAAGCATTGAAGATATTGCCGGCTGTGCAGGTGTGACAAAGTCACTTGTTTATTATTATTTTGACAGCAAGGAAGAAATATTATATTCTGTTATGAAACGGAGTATGGAAAACACAATATCCGCACTTGCTCAAAAAAGAAAAGACCGTCCCGTACCCGAAACAACGGATGAACTTTTCAACCATGCTGTACAGCTTATCGAAAACGAGGCTGATGTGCTCAAAATAGCTATGGGTGAAGTATTTAAAACAAACGGAAAAACAAATTTAATTTGTGAGTTGCCACTCACTATTTTTGATGAATACAAGGAAGAATTTGAATTTACAAACAGAGAAAAGTTATTGTTCATTCTTTTTGCTATAAAAGTACTCTCGTTCGGAGCATTGAAAGATACACTTTCAAAAACGCTTGATATGTCCGAGGAAGAGGTTGACCATGTATTCAAAAGCAATATAGAGCCAATATTCTCGGAGTTGACCAAAAAAAAGAAAGAGGAATGATATATATGTTTAGAAACAAAAAATTATACAATATACTTTTTCCTGTGGTGATTGCCGCAGTATGTACGGGTTGCAAAACCGGTAGCGAAAGTGTAAAACCCGAGGATAAACCTTCCGTCAGCGTAACCACAGCTACGACACAAAACCTTGAAGAATACCTTACATACAGCGGTTATGTAGCTGCCGATGAACAAAAAAAATACAGTTTTGAACTTGGCGGCACAATAAAAAAACTCTATGTTGAAAAAGGTGATGCCGTTAAAAGCGGGCAAACGCTGGCTGAACTTGATACAACAACCATGCAGCTTGCCGTAAACAAAGCTCAAGAGGATATACGTCTTGCGCAAAATGCCATAGCGCAATACGACGATGGAATAAACACGGCTCAAATTGCCTTGAATGCCGAAAAATTGACACTTGAAAAGGCAAAAACCGCTATAGATGCCGAAAATCTTTCTTTGAAAAAAATACAGGACAGCTACACCTCCGGCATAAATGAAATTCAGCTTAAATATGACAATGCAAGGCAAACATTTGACGACACTTCACAAATGTACACAAACGGCATTGTTTCAAAAAATGACTATGACTCCGCAAAACTTGCCTTTGATGTTGTAAGCGAGGAACTTACAAAAACAAAGACAGATTTTGATAACGATGTGGAACTTGAAAACAAAAAGATTGAAACAATGGAGCAAAATTATTCATTGCAGGAACAAAGCGTTGCCGCAAAGGAAGCGGAAATAAAATCACTTAACACAAAAAAGCAGTCCGCTCAAATAAACCTCAATCAAGCAAATATTGCACTTGAACAAAATCAAAAATATATAAAAGATTCCGTATTGAAAGCCGATATGGACGGCTATGTTATGGAGCTTACTCTCAAAGAGGGCGAAGTTACTGCGGCAGGCACACCCGTTGTGATTGTAAAAAGCATCGACCAAGTTGTAAACGTAGGTATTCCCGTTGACGATTATGCAAAACTTTCGGTGGGAATGAGTGCACAGCTTTCCGATGACAATCAAAAAACCACAGGCTCAATTGAGAAAATAGAACTCTATCCCGATGAAAAAACACGTACCTACAATGTAAAAATCGCATACAGTGATGCCGATTTTGCGATAGGTTCTCTCATAACGGTAAAAATACCTATGAGTCAAAAAGAAGTTTTTGTTGTGCCTATCAGTGCAGTGCAAAACATAGACGGTGTTGACTACGTATACTACGTTGACGAACAAGACGGCAAAGAAGTTGCAAAGCTTCAAACCGTTACCCTCGGTGAAGTTTCGGGCAGCGGTATAGAAGTGCGTGGCATACAAAGCGGTATGAAAATAATAAACGACGGAATTAAAAACATTACCGAAAATCAAGAAGTATCTGTGATTGGAGAGTGATGAAAATTGGATAAAATAATAAGAGGTGTAATAAAAAAGAGGATAATTGTGTTGGTGCTTATTACACTTATATTTGTAGTCGGTGCCATGTGCTATATTGAGGTTCCCAAACAACAATACCCCATAATACAGACTCCGACCGTAATCATAACCACCACCTGCCCCGGTGCAAGCGCAACAGATATGGAAGAACTTGTAACCGACAAAATAGAAGAAGAATGTATGGCGGCAGAGGGATTTAACAACGTGAAAAGTGATTCATACAACAGTGTGAGCGTTGTTAAAATGATGTTCAGCCGTGATTTGAGCGAGGATGAACTTGACAGCTGCATAGACAAGTTAAGAAACAGTATAACCGATTTAAAGGAAAACGAATTGCCTTCAAGTGTAACATCAATAGATTTCAATGATAACGCACTTGAAACCTGCGGATACATAATTGCTTTCACATCCGACACAGAGGACAATGCACAGCTTGTGCAGAGAGCCGAAAGCCTCAAAGATAAGCTCACAGCAACAAAGGGCGTTACAAAAATTGAGGTTGAGGGCGAAGTTCAAAGGGAAATAGAAGTAAATATAAAATCCGATAAACTCAATTATACCGATGTGTCACTTGCCGAAATTGCACAGATTATAGAATACCAAAACTCCACAATTCCGGCAGGTACCGTCAAATACGCCGATGATAAAATCTATGTGGACTCAAACGGTAAAATTGAGGATATAGATGAAGTTAAGGATATAATAATCGCAATAGACAGTGATACGGGTGCAGTTACCAAACTCAAAGATGTTGCCGATATCACTTTGAAAGATGACGAGGATTGCAAAAAATTCACTTATAACGGAAAACCCGCCGTTATACTCGGCTTGTACTTTGATGAAAGCGCCAATATGCTTCAAGCGGGCAAAAGAGTTGAAAAAATAGTTGATGAATACAAAAATTCTATTGACGGCGATGTCAACATGGATGATATTGTTTATCTCCCCGATGACGTTTCCACATCAATAAATGACTTTGTTGTCAACCTTATTGAAAGTGTTTGCATAGTTTTGCTTGTTGTTATGCTTGGTATGAGTTTTGTAAACGGCAGTATCGTAGCCGTTGCCATACCCCTTTCAATATTTGTGACATTCATAGTTATGAAAGTATTCGGCATTGACGTGCAATTTGTTTCGCTTGCATCATTGATTATTGCCTTGGGTATGCTTGTTGATAACGCAATTGTAATAAGCGATGAAATACAGGTGCGTTACGATAACGGAGCGGATAAGATGACAGCCTGTGCCGAGGGCGTTAAAAATGTTGCACTGCCCGTGCTTGCCTCCACACTCACAACGGTTGTAATATTCTGTGTGTTCTATAATCTCCCCGGCACTATGAAACGCTTTGTTTTCAGCCTGCCGACAATAGTTATAGCGGCACTTGCGGCATCCTATGTTGTTTCACTTTTTGTTACGCCCGTGCTTTGTTATATGTTCTTGAAAAAATCAAAGCAGCGAAAAGAAAAAGTTAAGTTTGTGAGAGTATTTTTTACAAAGCTTTTGCATTTAGGTTTTAGATTTAAAGCCGTTACCTTACTTTTATCCGTTATTTTGGTTGGTTTCAGTATATACAACATAACGCAAATGGATTTGGAGCTTTTGCCAAACTCCGATAAAATGCTTTTGGATATAGATATTCAAGCCCCTAATCTTTACGATATAAGACCTACGGCTCAGGATGTTGAAAAAACACAGCAAATACTTGAAAACGAACCACAGGTTGAATACTATCTTTCAACCACAGGCGGAAAAATACCGAAATACGATTTTTCAGCCTTGCCGGGTGTTGATGCAACATATTTGGGAAATTTTGTTGTTAAAATAAAAATAGACAAGGATTCCGAATATCAAACAAAATCCGATTACTGCAATTACCTTAACAATAAAATAAGCTCCGAACTCAGCGGTTGCCGTGTAAACGTAAAGGAAATAGCCATTATACCCAAATCCGACGAACCTATACAGGTTAAGTTTTGCGGTAATGACTATATTACGCTCAATGCCATTGCGAATAAAGCCGAAAAAGAACTTAAATCTTATGACGGTGTTAAAAATGTTTTCAATGACAAAAAGCTTCAAACCTACAACTACTACGTTGAAATGAAGAATGACAAACTTAATTCCAACGGACTCACAAAGGCGGAAGTTCAAAATGAGATGAATATTGCACTTATGGGCAGAACGGTTACTAATTACCGCAAAAACGGAAAAGAATATCCCATAGTGTTAAAAACGGATATTTCCGATTTGGACTCATTAAGGTCATTAAAAACAAAATCCTCCGTAACTTCGGGAAAATATACACTTTCACAGGTTGCCGATATAAACGTAAAAGAAAACTATTCTTCAATATCACGTTACAACGGCATAAGGTGTACCACAATCACAGCAAACCCGACAAGCGGAAAAAGTGCTGTTGAAATTCAAAAGCGCTTAAAGGAATATCTTGACAGCCTGCCCGAAAATGAAAAAACAGGCATAACAATAGATTATGAGGGCGATATGGATATGATGGATGAAATTATGGTAAGCCTCCTCACAGGTGCCGCAATCGGTACATTTGTGATACTTATGATACTTTTCCTGCAATTCTATTCCGTCAGAAAAACACTTATAATACTCACAACCGTACCATTCGGTTTGATAGGTTCATCATTCGGTTTAAGGCTTTGCGGTCAAAATCTTTCAATGTTTGCAATGCTCGGTATCATAAGCCTTATAGGTGTTGTTGTAAATAATGCCATCGTGCTTGTGGATTATATGGATAGTGAATTAAGTCAAGGTGTGGATATAGACACAGCGTGCAAAGCGGCTGTGGATAAGCGTTTCAGACCGATTATTCTCAGCACATCCACATCCGTACTCGGACTTATCCCACTCATACTTTCGGGAAATGTACTCTTTACGGGTATGTCCATAGCATTTATGTTCGGACTTTCAACATCCCTGTTTTTCACACTGATTGTAATTCCCGTGCTCTATAGCATACTTATGAGAAATACGGCTGCAAAAAAAGCCGAATAATATGATTAAATGAAAAAACTCGACAGTTGGCACAACCGCCGCACCGCCGAGTTTTTATTTTTGGAAATTTATGTGTATCACAACACAAACCCGTAACAAAAAGGAGCAGCCCTAAAGCCACTCCTTGTAAGTAATTATTTCTTGTTTCTGTTATAGTTTATAAGGCAACCGTTGAGGATGATTTCTCTCTCGTCGTCTGTTAAATCAGCCATTTCAAGCTTAAACTCAACAAATTCGCCGTTCTTTACAACGTAAGCCGTAAATTCCTTTGCCTTATTTCTGATGCCGTCGGCAACATTTGGAATATAGATATAATCGCCGTTTTCAAAAG
>CAZUXS010000028.1:0-18627 GCA_964624605.1 uncultured Lachnospiraceae bacterium
GCCGGGCGAGGGCGGACATCTTCCGGGAAAGAAGGTTTATCCTTGGATTGCAAAGGCAAGAAATTCAACACCGGGTGTAAGCCTTATTTCACCACCACCTCACCATGATATATATTCAATCGAGGACTTGGCTCAGCTCATCCACGATTTGAAGAATGCAAACAGAGATGCAAGAATAAGTGTTAAGCTTGTTTCCGAAGCAGGTGTCGGCACAATCGCAGTTGGTGTTGCAAAGGGACTTGCAGACGTTATCCTCGTAAGCGGTTACGACGGTGGTACGGGTGCTGCTCCGAGAACATCAGTAAGACACGCAGGTCTTCCTTGGGAGCTTGGTGTTGCCGAAACACATCAGGCACTCTTGATGAATAATTTGAGAAACAGAGTTGTTATAGAAACAGACGGTAAGCTTTTAACAGGCCGTGACGTTGCCGTAGCTTGTCTTTTAGGTGCGGAAGAATTCGGTTTTGCAACAGGCCCGCTTATCACAATGGGTTGTGTAATGATGAGAGTTTGTAACCTCGATACCTGCCCTGTCGGTGTTGCAACACAGAACCCTGCCCTCAGAGCAAAGTTCACAGGCAAGCCCGAGTATGTTGAAAACTTCATGCGTTTCATAGCACAGGATTTGAGAGAATGGATGGCTAAGATTGGTGTTAAGTCAATCAATGAGATGGTTGGTCACGTTGAAAAGCTCACACCTAAGAAAGTAAACCAGTGGAAAGCTAAGGAAGTTGACCTTACAAGCATACTCTTCCAGCCTAAGATTTGCTCAAACGACAATGAAAGATACTTCAATGTTAAGCAGAACCACGGTCTTGAAAAGTGTATCGATGTAAATGCACTTGTAAGACTTTGCGCACCTGCAATAAAGGACGGCAAGAAGATAAGCGCTTCTATGGGCATCACAAACATAAACAGAGTTTGCGGTACCATACTTTCAAGCGAAATCACAAAGAAGTACGGCGTTGACGGACTTCCCGAAGATACAATCAACTTGCATTTTGCAGGTTCAGCAGGACAGAGTTTCGGTGCTTTCCAGACACACGGTGTAACAATGCACCTTGAAGGTGATTCAAATGACTACATCGGTAAGGGATTAAGCGGCGGTAAAATAATTGTTGTGCCTCCAAAGGGTTCAAAATTCACACCGGAAGAAAATGTTATCGTTGGTAACGTTGCATTCTACGGTGCTATCAGCGGCGAGGCTTATATTTACGGTATGGCAGGCGAAAGATTCTGCGTAAGAAATTCAGGTATAAAGGCTGTTGTTGAGGGTGTAGGTCAGCATGGTTGCGAATATATGACAGGCGGACGTGTTGCGGTACTCGGCAAGAGCGGCAAGAACTTCGGTGCAGGTATGAGCGGCGGTGTTGCTTATGTTTACAACTACGGCGGTGACTTTGCCGACAGATGCAACAAGGAGCTTATACTTCTTGAAGATATGACAGATGCAAGAGATATAGCAGAGCTTAAGGAAATGATTGAAAACCACCTTAAATATACGGGTTCAGCAAGAGCCAAGTATCTTCTCGATAACTGGGATGCAGAGGTTAAGAACTTCGTTAAGGTTATTCCAAAGGCTTATAAAGAAATGATTACGGAAATAGAAAAGTGCAGAGAACAGGGTATGAGTGAAGAAGATGCAATTTTGGATGCATTCAGAGTTGTGAGCGGTTCAAACTTTCCTGTTAAGAAAACAGAGGGAGGCGTTGTAAATGGGTAAGCCCACAGGTTTTATGGAATATGAAAGAAAGCTTCCAAAGGATGTTGCTCCCGAGGAAAGAATGAAAAACTGGGAGGAATTCCACACCCATTTTGATATAGATGAATTAAAGGAACAGGGCGCAAGATGTATGAGTTGCGGTGTACCTTTCTGCCACACGGGCGACCCGCTTTACGGCGGTTGCCCTTTGGGCAATCTTATCCCGGAATGGAATGACCTTGTTTACCACGGCAAGATGGACGAAGCTTACAAGCGTCTTAGCAAAACAAGCAACTTCCCCGAGTTCACAGGCAGAGTTTGTCCTGCACTTTGTGAGGGTTCTTGTACTTTGGGTATGCACGAAAAACCCGTTACCACAAAGAACATTGAGGTTCACATCATAGATACAATGTTCGCTGAGGGCAAGGTTCAGCCACGTATACCTAAAAAGAACACAGAAAAGAGAGTTGCTGTTGTAGGTTCGGGCCCAAGCGGTCTTGCTTGTGCGGATATCCTCAATCAACTCGGTCATAAGGTAACGGTATTTGAAAGAGCCGACAGAATAGGCGGACTTCTTATGTACGGCATACCTAATATGAAGCTTGATAAAAAGGTTGTTCAAAGAAGAGTTGACATCCTCGAAAAAGAGGGTATCACCTTTGTAACAAACACGGAAATCGGCAAGAACTACCCTGCCGCTAAGATAATAAACGAATTTGATGCAGCCGTACTTTGCTGCGGTGCTACAAAGCCTCGTGATTTGCAGGTTGAGGGCAGAGAGTGCAATGGTATTCACTTTGCTGTTGACTTCCTTAAGGCTAACACAAAGAGCTTACTTGATTCAGAACTTGAGGACAGAAAGTACATCAGTGCCGAGGGCAAGGATGTTATCATAATCGGTGGCGGTGATACCGGTACAGACTGTGTCGGCACATCAATCCGTCACGGCTGCAAGAGCGTTCATCAGATTGAAATTATGCCCGAACTTCCTCTTGAAAGAACAAGTGCAAACCACTGGCCACAGTGGCCGAGAGTGCGCAAAACCGACTACGGTCAGGAAGAGTGCATAGAAAAATTCGGTCACGACCCAAGAGAGTACCTCACAACGGTTACAAAGATTGTCGGCGATGACAACGGCAATATTAAAGAAGTTCACACCGTAAAGGTAGACTGGAAGAACGAAAACGGAAGAATG
Source organism: uncultured Lachnospiraceae bacterium (assembly GCA_964624605.1). Taxonomy (GTDB): domain Bacteria; phylum Bacillota; class Clostridia; order Lachnospirales; family CAG-274; genus CAZUXS01. The sequence goes on from CAZUXS010000028.1 coordinate 2,898, forward strand.
ATTCCCGTACCCGTTGAGGGCAGCGAAAGAGTATTCCCATGCCAGCTTTTACTCATAGCTATGGGCTTCACAGGTCCGGAGGATACACTTATAAAGCAGCTTTCACTCAACACCACCGCAAGAAGCAATGTTGATGCGGAGTACGGCAAGTTCAAAACAAACCTTAAGGGTGTGTTTGCCGCAGGTGATATGAGAAGAGGACAGAGCCTTGTTGTGTGGGCAATACACGAGGGCAGAGAAGCTGCCAAGGCTTGCGACAAATATCTTATGAGATAATAATATTTCAATATAATCAAAACCACCGGTAGATGAACTGACCTCCCAAGAGTTAGATTTTTAGGTCTGACTTTTGGGGGCAGTTCAAGAGCCGGTGGTTTTTTATTGATGTGTATTCTAAACTTTTTTATTACTTAAAATTAAAATCGTTATTTAGCACTTTTTGCAATACATAAGCCGCATCAGCAGCTGTAAGTATATTGTCACCGTCAACATTCACATAATACATCCAGTTTTCGGTTTCGCCTTGAATAGCCAATTCATAATCGTTGTCAAGTACCTTTTGCAATATATTAGTCGCATCTGATGCAGTAAGCATTTTGTCGTTGTCAGCATCACCTCTTATGATGTCTTTAACACCGCCGCCAACTGTCAAACCATAATTTTTTGATACTATGGTAATATTTCCACCTGTAATATTAACCTTAAGTTTTTTTCCTGCACTATCGGTAAACTCGGCGTTCTTGATATTTATCTGTGCAGTGCCTTCACTCTTGGCTACTGCCTCAATCACAATCATACTGCCTGATTTGCTATTGCTGTAAATTCCGCCGTCAACGGTAATTAACTTACTTGTTTCATCTATACTGCCTGCCGTATTGCCATTTCCGAAATATATATATCTCTTGCTGAGGTTGGATGACATACTGACATCGTAGGTACATTTTTTAAAATCTACGAGTTCATTCAGTTCTATCTCAATCTTAAATGAATCTCCTTCCTTAACAACAGAAGGACAATTTATATTAAGATTTACGATTGGACCTTCATCCTCGGATATGTAATTCACAGAGGCTGCATTCCAAGTTGAAACAACAGAGTCCGCATAAGAACCCTTGTAAACATAAAAATTAATTTTACTTCTGTCAATACTTGTTGCCTTATCGTAAGGATTATTGTTGACAAAGGCATTTTCATCTAAAGATTCAAGGCTCTTTGGCAATACTACGGTTTTAAGAGAATCCAGACAATAGCTGGAACCTATTGTTTTTACGCCCTCAGGTACCGTAATGCTTGTTATTGTTGAGGAATTAACACCATTACTGACTATAGCATCGTCATTTATAGCCTCGGTACCGGTTGGTATAACAACATTTCCGGTTTTTCCGTAAGGGCAAAACAGTAATGTTTTTCCATCCTTTGTATATAACATTCCGTCAATTGATGTCATATAAGGATTGTCGGAATCCACATATACATTCTTAATGTAAGAGTAAACAAACATCTCCCGTACGTCTGAAGTAATAATAGTATCTTTGGAGCTGACACTTGATTCTATTTTCGATTCTAAGCCCAAACTTTTAGGCAGAGTTATTTCGTACAAAGACTTTGTTAATGAAAAAGCAGCATACATTATTGTATCAACACTATCCGGCAACTTAATTGAAGTTAAGCCTGTATCATAAAAAGCATAGTCATCTATAGTCTTCAACCTCTTAGGTAATTCAATTTGTTTAAGATTAACACATGAAGCAAAAGCATTTGAACCAATATAGTCTATATTATCGTTCAAGGTAACATCTGTCAATGCAGTACACCCACTAAACATCCAAAACGCAACATATCGTACCTTGGCATTATCCGTAACACGCTTTATTGATTCACAGTCCGCAAACGCACATTGTCCGATGTATACAACACCGGATGGAATATTTATATCACTCTGCAGGGATTTACATCCGCAAAACGCATTAATACCAATCATCTTAAGACTTGATGGTATATTTATGTATTTTAAATTTGTACATTCAGCAAAAGCACCATTGTATGTTATAAGCGAAATTGAATGATTTGTTCCTATATTTTCTATTGTATCCGGCAAAGTTACTCTGATTAAATTTGTTTTTCCGGAGAATGCCTTATCATGTATACCTACAACCTTAACTCCTCCGATATACTCAGGTATATTAACACCGGTAACGGAATCATCACAATCAACAACTTCTCCGTTTAATTTATTAAAGTAAATATTGCCTCCGGTAGCAGGATATTCCACTAAATCCTTTTCTTCATTCATCCAAACGGCATAAAGGGTTTGAGATTTTGAAAATTCATACCTAACCAATTTCCACTGATTGACATTTGTATAAAAAGGATAGTCGGGCATTTTTGCAAGTGCATTGTCAGCCCATCCCAAAAACTTATATCCGTCTCTTTTTGGGTAATCCTTTGACATCATTACAGAACTGCCTTTGCTAAAATGCTGGCTTTCGGGTGCACCTGTTCCTCCGTTTGCATCATAGCTTATGGTATAATCAGATGTTAATCCGTTGATTACGGTTATGTATCCATCGGTAGTATCAGCATATTTAGTTTCTGATGCATCCTCTAATGAATACTCAAATTCATCGATTTTTACGGGGATTTTTTCACCGGAATAACCACCAACAATTTCAAAGGTAACGGTTGCAATTTGTCCGTTTCCGCTTACATTGCTCCAGTTAGACCAAAGAACAACACATTTATTGTCATCGGTTATGTTTTCCATATAACTTCCAAGCACGTTTGTGGGAGTTATGCTGACAGGTTTTAATTTATCACTGTCACCTGAAACACTGATAAATGCATCCATCATACCTGTATTGTTGGAAATATCAATACTAAGTGTAACGGTATCACCTATTGAACCACTGCCATTCCCAACACTAACCTTAGGCTTTGAATCGGCATATACGTTCATAATAAATAAGCACGCAATAAGCAATACGCTAAATAATGTCAAAACAGTTTTTTTCATTTCAAACCCTCCTTATCAAAATGAAGTAATCTTTCCTATGCAGTATTTTTGCATTTTGGATAAATCGATAATAGTTACGCTGCCGCTTTTGTTAACATCAGCGGCCTCAAGTTGTGTATCGTTGAGCACTATTTTGCCTATGATATATCTTTGCAAAATAGAGATATCCGTAACGGATGCAACATTGTCATCGCCATTGATATCACCAAGTGCCAAAGGCTGATATTTGTAGGCGAGATTATATTTTTTTGCAAAAGTTTCGGAATAGGAACCTTTATAGACATACAAAACAGCATTTTTGCAACCATCAAATGGTGTTGCGTTTGAAAATACCTCCATTTTTTCTACGCTATCCGGAAGAAAAACATAAACAAGTTTTGTACAACTATCAAAGGCATATAAGCCTATTGATGTAACACCTTCTTCAATCAAAACGTTTGTAAGGGCTGTATCATTCTGAAATACACAACTGCCTAAAACACATTTACCTATAGCGTTATTTATTGATTTCTTTATTGTAACCAGCTTTATACCGGTGCACTTAGCAAAGGCACATTCACCTACCGATTGCACACTTCCCGGAATAACAATGGTTTTGAAATTGCTGTTTGAGCAATCATAAAAAGCGTAACTTCCTATTGTTTGCACACCATCTTCAATATTGAGTGCCTTAATTCCGGTACAATTTTCAAAAGCACGATTACCTATTGTTTTTATGTTTGACGGTATCGTTACCGATGAAAGTGATGTACAACCGGAAAAAGCTCCGCTGTCTATTGCTGTTATATCGGTTGTAAACTTAATTTCTCCCAAAGCCTTACAATCTGTAAAAGTATAGGCATTTATTTTTTTAATGCCTGCACCAAGTGTTATATTTTTAAGATTTGTATCACCAAAAAAAGCTCCGTTGCCGAGGTCACAGCCACCGATACTGTTTGATGTGGATTTATTTATAGTCACATCTGTAAGACCCGTACAATTTGAAAAGGCATATATACCGATATCTGTAACACTGCCGGGTATAACTAAACTTTTAAAGTTGCTGTTAGAGCAGTTGTCAAAGGCATAAGAACCTATAGATTTTACCCCGTTGGCGATACTCACACTGGTTAAACCCGTACAGCCATAGAAAGCACTATTACCTATAGTTTCTATATTTTTCGGTATTGTTACACTTGTGATTGTTGTGTTATTGTTAAACAAATAGCTGTTCAACTTTGTAACCGTATACCCGTTTATTGTTGAAGGTATTGTGATATTTGCCGAACTACCGGTATATTTTGTCAGTGTAACCTTACTATCCGTTAAGGAATATTCCCACGGATATGAAGTGCTGAAACTATTCAAATTCACGTCTGCACCGATTTCGCTATCGGATACCGACACATCACCGTTATAGTTTTCCGAATAGTCTGCTGTGTCTGCATAAATATGCAAAGTGCCTGCAAGTGTTGTCAAAAAAACAATCGCTCCAAAACATAAATTCCTTAAACGCATAAAAACGCCTCCTTTTGGCTGAATGTCATTTTATCAAAAAATAACTTTTTTTATTTCTTGATTGTATTTAAATTATATCACAAGAGAGTAACGTTGACAATGTTTTTTTGATATCAAACATAAATATTGTGCAAATGTATACGCCGATGTTTACATATTGGTTGTGATAAATCAATTATGATTTGAATACAAAAAAGACTCAAACCTTTTTGGAATGAGTCTTTTTTATTTAAACTTACTTATTTCACATTTTTGCATAACTATTCTTTTGTGCTTTTTCTTGATAATCCTCACCCCACTGCTTAAGCGATTCTATTATGGGGCGCATTGTTTCACCAAGTTCGGAAAGTGAATACTCCACTCTGGGAGGCACTTCGGGATATACTGTTCTCTTTACGATTCCGTCAGCCTCCATAGACCTAAGACTTTCGGTCAAAACTTTCTGGCTTATACCACCCAAAGATTTTTTAAGTTCATTAAACCTCCAAGGGCGTACAAGCAAATTCCTCATTATAAGTATTTTCCACTTGCTGCCGATAAGCTGTACCGTTGTGGAGACGGGGCAGGCAGGCAATTCATTGTTTCTCTTCATGGTAATTCCTCCCTGATCTTTTTGTACATCATTTTTTCTTTTGCATCGACATCACTGCCTGTACGAAGCTATCACATAAGGTGATACTCCCTCTATTTAATTATAATCCTTTTGAAGAAAAAATACAATACTAAAAAAAATGTGTAACAGGCAATTTTGTAAAATTTGTGAGTTTTTCACAGTTACCGAAAAGTAACTAATATGCAAAAAAGTGACTTAGTGAAAAAAAAGTGCCTACTTGTGCTCAAAAGAAATATACCGTATAATAATTATAGCAAGAAAACAATACCTATCACAATTCAAGTTCACTACCTATAAAGATAGTGGTCTATCAACAAGTACAATTAAATAGTCCAAAACCAAAAAATTATCGTAAAGTAATGTAAATGACTTTCTTTATTTTTTAAGGAGAGTGATTGTATGCTTTCAAACGAAAACAATAATATCGAGATGCTGAAAAGGGAGCTAAACAGGGCGGATGCAATCCTCATAGGAGCGGGAGCCGGGTTATCAACCTCAGCGGGGCTCACCTATTCCGGAGAGCGTTTTGAAAAGCATTTTTCAGACTATGAAAAAAAATACGGTTTTCACGATATGTACAGCGGCGGTTTTTATCCCTATTCCTCACTGGAGGAAATGTGGGCTTTCCAAAGCAAAAATGTGATGATGAACCGATATGAGAATGCACCTCTTCCTGTTTATGAGCATCTTTATGAACTTGTAAAAGACAAGGATTACTTTGTGTTAACAACTAATGTTGACCATTGTTTTCAAAAATCAGGTTTTGACAAAAGACGACTGTTTTATACACAGGGTGACTATGGTCTGTTTCAATGCTCGGGGCCTTGCTATCAATATACTTACGACAACTTCGAGGTAATTAAAAAAATGGTCGATAAACAGATTGACCTCAAAATACCAACCGAATTAATACCAAGATGCCCTATTTGCAGCAGACCAATGACTATGAATTTACGCAGTGATGACAAATTTGTTCAAGACGATGGCTGGTACAAGGCAGCAGAGCGTTACAAACATTTTGTAGGTACAAGAGAAAACAAAGCATTATTGCTTTTGGAATTGGGAGTAGGTTTCAACACACCGGGTATAATAAAATACCCGTTTTGGCACATGACACTGGAAAATCCGAAAGCAGTGTATGTATGTATAAATCACGGTGCTGCCCGTGCCCCAAAAGAGATCGTTAAGCGCTCTATCTGTATCAACGCCGATATAGGTGACGTGCTGAACAAATTGCTCGACAATTACGGGGGGTGGCAAAATAATGACTCAGGAGCAGAGGTTGGATTGTTTAATTGATTATTTCAGTAATGAGGCAGGTAACGCCGCAATACCTTTCCTTGATAAGGATAAAAAAGTGTTGTTGCGTTCTCTTATGAACATAAGAATGCCAAAGGCGGTGCCCGGAAATATACTGAAATTGCAAAACGACTATCTTTGCGGTGAAAAGCTTGAAAAGGGTATTGTTGAACTTGCTGACATACCTACCATTGCTGTGCAATACGGAAGTACACACGAATTTGCCGATATAATTTCTATCTGGCAGGGAGATATTACAACATTGGAGGTAGATGCGCTTGTAAATGCGGCAAAGCCCAATATGATGGGATGTTTCATCCCCATGCACAGTTGCATTGACAACGACATACACAGTTATGCGGGCGTTCAACTCAGAAAAGATTGCAACACCTATATGAAGGAACAAAAATTGCGTTTTGGCGACGACTATACAGAGCCTGTCGGCAAAGCCGTGTTGACAAAAGCATATAACCTGCCCGCAAAGTACATAATTCACACTGTTGGTCCTGTAGTGACAAAACGATTGACGAAAAAAATCAGAAACGATTTGAAAAAATGTTATAAAAAAGTGTTGGATTGTTGTGTTGTGAATAATATAAAAAGCGTTGCTTTTTGCTGCATTTCAACGGGATTATTTCATTTCCCGAATGATGATGCGGCACAAATAGCTGTGCAAAGCGTAATTGAATTTCTCCAAAAAAATCCAGGGAAACTTGAGAGAGTTGTGTTCAGCGTAGCAAAAGACGTGGATAAGGAATGTTACGAAGCACTTCTTGCATAAAAATTTTCATTAAAATTTTTAGCATTAAAAATTTGTATATGAAATTTGCATAGAAAGATGTGATGTGGAGGCTGTTGAAATTTGACAGCCTCTTTTTTTATGAAAAAGAGGCGGAAAAACCGAAATGACGGATGCGGCGTAAACGATGCAGCGTAAAGCTATTGGAGTATATAATCGCAGTTTTCTTCAAAAAATTTACTTTTCCTAAGCCCTTAGGAGGGATTGTTCTTTTTGAGGGCAAAAAGAACCAAAAACCTCGGGTGGTTCGCATTTTGCGAAGCAAAATTGCGAATCCCTACGGGATTTCAAAATTACTTTGTAAATTTGAAACTAGATTCGCCCCGAACCCCTAACGGGCAGGAGCGGTGGTACGGTGGCTCACCGTAGTTCGGTGGCGGGTTGCACCTGCACCCACCCGTTTTGCTCAGAACTTTTGCTACGCAAAAGCAAGCCTTACGGCTTGGCGAATTTATCTTTTCGCTTCATTGGTGTGGTTGGGGCAAGCTTACCACAAAAACCACCGTTGTGGGATTAACCCACAAGATTTTTTAAGCGGCGAAGCCGCTTAATTATGGGTGGTATCAAAGCGTTAAAACAGCGAAGCCGCTTTATAGCCTTCCCCCTATGGGGAAGGTGGCATTTTTGCTTGCAAAAATGACGGATGAGGCGAAAACTACGGGATAAGATATACTAATTTTTTAGTATTTTTTCTAAAATCACTTTTCCTAAATCCTTGGGAAAGATTGTTCTTTTTTACGAAAAAAGAACCAAAAACGATGGGGCGTTCCGATTCGCCCCATACCCCTAACGGGCAGGGGCGGGAAGTACGGTGGCTCGCCGTAGTACGGTGGCGGGTTGCCCCTGCACCCACCCGTATGGGTGTGGTTGGGGCAAGCTTGCCACAAAACCATCGTTGTAGGATATAACCACATTTAATGGTTTTTCAGCGGCTTCGCCGCTAATAGCCTTCCCATACGGGGAAGGTGGCATTTTTGCCTGCAAAAATGACGGATGAGGCGAAAAACTACGGGATGTGATATACTAATTTTTTAGCATTTTTCTAAAACTTAAAATAATCGCCTTTAAACGCTTTTTTCTCTTTCCAAAATATTAAGGGCAATTCAGCGAAAAATTTCAATATTTTCACGCTGAATTGCCCTTTTCTCTACATTTTAATTCATTACACTTTCATCGACCTTAATCGAAATAAAACATAAACTTTGATTTTTCGCATCACCCACCATTTGGCGGTTTCAATGCTTACCCACCTCACACCCAAACGGGTGGGTGCAGGGGCAACCCGCCAATGCGCTACGATGAGTTACCGAGCTTATTGCCCCTGCCCGTTAGGGGTTCGGGGCGAATCTAGTTTCAAAATTACAAAGTAATTTTGAAATCCCGTAGGGATTCGCAATTTTGCTTCGCAAAATGCGAACCACCCGAGGGTTTTTGGTTCTTTTTGCCCCCAAAAAGAACATTAATTATCAATTCATATTGTTGAAAACTTCTCTATTCACAGCCTTATCCTGATGTGCAACTATTGTTGTACAAACCGCATCACCTGTGATATTTACTGCTGTTCTAATCATATCGAGTATTCTATCAATACCCATGATTATGGCAATGCCCTCAACAGGCAAGCCTACGCTATCGAATACCATTGCAAGTGTTACAAGTCCTACGGATGGTACACCTGCTGTACCTATTGATGCGAGTGTTGCTGTTGCAATAACAGTGAGGTAGTCACTCATACCCAAATTGATACCGAATGCCTGAGCCACAAATATAACCGCAACACCCTGCATTATGGATGTACCGTCCATGTTTATGGTAGCACCCAGAGGGATTGTGAATGAGGCTATTCTCTTTGAAACGCCCATCTTTTCCGTAAGAGTTTCAACGGAAAGAGGTATTGTTGCATTTGAAGTTGCCGTACTGAATGCGAAGCTCATAACAGGGAAGAACTTCTTAATAAATCTTACGGGATTCAATCGTGTAAATACAAAGAGTAATATCTGGTACACGCCGAAGCACTGCAAGAAAAGTGCAAGTATAACGGCAAACATATATTTGAGCATAGGCACAAAAGCCTCAAAGCCCATACCAGCAAACGTCTTTGCAATAAGGCAGAACACACCAATCGGCGCAACTTTCATTACAGCCATTGTCATATCCATCATTATATCGTTGAACTGTGTGAAAAGGTTCGCTATATCCTGTGTTCTCTCGCCCTCGCCCGCAAGCAATATACCGAGGAACAATGCAAAGAATATGATTGGAAGCATATCACCGCCTGCAAGTGCCTTCACAGGGTTATCTGGGATAATATTAAGCAATACCTCGCTGAACTTCGTCTTTGAGCTCTCCGCATCAGCCTTTTCCTGCAATTCGGCAAGGTCGCTGTTAGCCTGTTCAAGCTCACTGTTCAGAGTTTCTTCTTTCTCCAAAAGCTCATTTAACTTTTTACCGTTTTCTTCACCGAGTGCGGTTGCGGTATACTTCTTTATATCCTCATCGCACTGTTCGATTGCCTCTTCCTTTTCAGCCACAACAGCCTTAGCCTCATCAAGCGCATCCTCACTTGAAGAGTTTGCCTGCTGTGCCATCAAGTTTCCGTTAAGACCTTTACCTGGGCTTATAAGCTTGCCGACGGAAAGGGCAAGTGTGATTGCAAGTGCTGTTGTTGCAAGATAGAAAAGCAGAGTTTTAACACCCACTTTACCAAGTTTTTTGGTATCACCTATAGCCATTGCACCGCAGACTATTGAGCAAAAAACAAGTGGCACAACAAGCATTTTCATCAATCTTATGAAGCCCTGTCCCACAACATAAAGTATGCCGTTTATGATAACCGTATCACGCACATAGCACTCGGGCACAACATACTTAAGCAACACACCCACAATTGCACCGAATATCAGTGCAATATATATCGACATAGTCAAATTAAGCTTAAACTTTTTCTTTTTTTCTTTCTCCATCAAGTAGGTCCTCCTGTTCTTTCAACGTAGCTCTCAAGCGCCTCTTCCCAATGCACGGGCTCTTCAATATCGCAGATACGAAGCATCATATTATCGAGTATACTGTTCACGGGACGCAAATACGCTTCCTTATCCTCGTTTATCTGCACCGGTATCACCTTGACATCCTTGTGCAAAAGCTCTGCCAGTTTAAGAGCAAACTCATAGCGTGAACAATGACCCTTGCAGGTGATATGGAAAGTACCGTACTCCCCTGCCTCCAAAAGACGTATAATACCATTCACAACTTCAAGCGCACTGGTAGGTGATGAGAATACCATATCCGTCACCTTTATCTCGTTGCTGTCTTTCATCTGCCTTATGATATTGCCCGCTATACCGCCGCCGTTAAAGCTGTATACCCAAGAACTACGCACTATTATATACTTATCGGAGAGGTTCTTCACAAAGTCCTCACCCGCAAGCTTTGACTTACCGAAAACCGAAACCGGATTCGGCACATCAAACTCATTACGGCTCTCCGCCGTTGCTCCGTCAAATACATCATCCGTTGACATCTGCACCAAAACGGCTTTTATCTTCCTTGATGCAATGGCAAGGTTTCTCGCACCTATCGCATTTACCTTGTAAGCCAACTCAGGCTTCTCCTCGCAAAGCCTGATATCCGTACAACCTGCACAGTTAAGTATTACATCGGGATGATTTATTCCGATGAAATTGTTTACATCGTCCATATTGGTTATGTCAACATCATCAACATCAGTAGGCAATAACTGGAACTTAAGCCTGTCCAATAAAGCAGTAAACGCAGAACCCATACGTCCCTTAGCACCTACTATCCAAATTTTCTCACGATTATTTAACATATTCTTCTAACCTCCTTTAAGACCGTGGGGAAAGTAATTCTATAAAAATGAATATTCCATTCCCCGTAGTTTTTAGCCTCATCCGTCATTTTTGCAAGCAAAAATGCCACCTTCCCCATAGGGGAAGGCTATAAGGCGGCTTCGCCGCTAAATATGGGATATAATCCCACAACGGTGGTTTTTGTGGCAAGCTTGCCCCAACCACACCCATACGGGTGGGTGCAGGGGCAACCCGCCACCGTACTACGGCGAGCCACCGTACTTCCCGCCCCTGCCCGTTAGGGGTATGGGGCGAATCGGAACGCCCCATCGTTTTTGGTTCTTTTTTCGTAAAAAAGAACAATCCCTCCTAAGGGCTTAGGAAAAGTAATTTTTTAAGAAAAATCTTATGAAATGGGTAAAACCAAGTAAATCATTCCCAAACCCGTCGGTTTAACCTCACACCCCAACAAATTTGGTTCTTTTCCAAAGAACATTACAATTCTTCTATACTAACCGCCTCGATAGCCACGCTTCCTCCCCTAACAATCTCAAACCTATTAGGGAAGCACTTCCTCATAAGTGCAATCAACTCATCATTCTTCTTTTCCGTTTGCACACATTCAAGGAGCACGGTCTTTTTACCGTAATCAACCACCTTCACCCCGAACACCTGTGCAATCCTAAAAGCTTCCGTAATATCCTTTTCGGTACAACTGTTCACTTTCACAAACATAAGCTCTTTCATGTGCAGAGAAAGGTTTGTACAATCCACAACCTTTATTACCTCCACACTGCGGTTAAGCTGTTTTTTAATCTGTTCAAATGTTTTATCATCACTGGTAAGGCTTATTGTCATCTTTGACACCGTCGGATCTTCGGTTGTACCCACCGTAAGTGTATCTATATTATAAAGCTTACCGGATAACAACCCCGAAATTCTTGCCAGACCGCCTATTTCATTTTCCACAAAAAGACAAATCCATCTTCTTTTAAGCTCATCCATATATACACACCTCCATCAATAATCGAGTATCATTTCCGTGAGCGGACTGTTGCCGTTGAGCATAGGCAACACGTTCATATCACTGGAAATAACAAATTCAATAACGGTTGGTACTTTTTTCTCTGCCTTGGCCGCTTCAAAAGCAGGCACAATATCCTCGGCACATTCCACCCTTATGCCCTTTGCCTCATAGCTTTCGGCAAGCTTTACAAAATCGGGTGTATACTTCGGGCAACAAGGCTTGCCCTTTTCGCAACTTCTGTTGCAGCTCCTCCTATATCTCAAACAAGTGCTTGCATACCTCTTATTCATAAAATACTCCTGCATCTGTCGCACATTGCCGAGGTATGAATTGTTAAATACACAGTTTATTGTCGGCAACTCCAGTGCCACAGCCGTTGCAAGCTCCTGCAAATTCATCTGGAAACCGCCGTCACCGGATATACTTATAACGTCCTTATTAGGTCTTGCAAGCTTTGCACCTATTGCGGCAGGCAAACCGTAGCCCATAGTGCCCAAGCCGCCGGAGGTCAAAAGCCTTCTGTCACGTCCAAGCTCCAAATACTGCGTTGTCCAAAGCTGATTTTGCCCCACATCGGTAACAATGATTGAGTTATCGAAAATATCATTTATAGCCGTTATTATCTTCTGTGGTGTCAAGCCCTCATATTTATTGTTCATATTTATGGGGTACTCTTCTTTCCACTGTTTCACGGCTTTCAGCCAAGCCTCGCAGGACGGCTTTTCGGCATACTCCATCATAAGCTTAAGTGCCGCCGCCGCATCCGCAACAATGGGCACATCAACAACAATGTTACGTGATATTGAGGCTGAATCTATATCTATATGCACTATTTTCGCCTTTGGTGCAAACTCACTTATCTTACCGGTTATTCTGTCATTGAACCTTGTGCCTATTGAGAAAAGCAGGTCACATTCACTGACAGCCTTATTGCAGGCATAGTTACCGTACATACCTATATTACCCACATACAACGGATGTGATGTGTCTATTGCTCCCTTACCCATTATTGTCGTGATAACGGGTGCTTGTATAAACTCTATAAGGCTCAAAAGCTCGGTTTCCGCATGACCTACGTGCACACCGCCACCGATTAAAAACAGCGGGCGTTTTGCACTTTTAAGCATCTTCATCGCACGCTTAACCTGTCCGACGTGTGGCTCTGTATTCGGCTTGTAACCACGTATATTAACACTTTCGGGATATTCCTCACTGCCAAGTGCACGCTGTATATCCTGTGGCAAGTCAATAACAACGGGACCGGGTTTGCCCGAGGTTGCTATATAAAAAGCCATTTTTATAATCCTGCCGAGGTCTTTTCTGTCCTTTACGGTAACCGCATACTTGCATATATTCCTTGTTATGCCCACGATATCAACCTCCTGAAAGGCATCATTGCCTATCAAATCAAGTGATACCTGCCCCGTAAAGCACACAAGCGGCACACTGTCATAATTTGCCGTCGCTATACCCGTCACAAGGTTTGTCGCACCGGGGCCGCTTGTCACCAGACAGACTCCCGGCTTACCCGTAGTGCGTGCATAGCCGTCCGCCGCATGAATAAGTGCCTGTTCGTGACGTGGCACAATAACATCAATGTCATCTTCTTCATCATAAAGCGCATCAAACAAATCCATAGCCATTCCGCCCGGATAGGCAAAAAGAGTGTCAACACCCTCAGCCTTTAATGCTTTAACAAATAACTGTGTACCTTTTATCATCAGTGTCCCTCCCATTTATGAGCTATATAACATATTTACAATTTAATTATATCATTTTGCAATCATAATTTCAACACTTTGAATCACTACATTTTGTTTTATATTTTATCTTTTAACAGCCGTCACGCTCACCCAATCTTCCTTGTAGCTTACATCAACTATATCAAGTCCGACTTCGGTGATTGCATTTTTAACATCCTCAACTCTTTCCCTGATTATACCCGATGCTATAAACACACCGCCGTTTTTAAGCTGTTTTGGCACTACGGGACTTATGGCACATATTACATCTGCAATTATATTTGCCACAACAACATCATATTTTTCATATCCGATTTCATCTTGCAATTCCTTATCGGATATAACATTGCCGCTTGTTACGTAATATTTGCTCTTATCCACGCCGCTGAGTTCTGCATTTTCATAAGCTGTCTTTATGGCATTTGCATCTATATCAACAGCAAAAGCACTCTTTGCACCCAAAAGCAGAGCAACAATTGAAAGTATACCACTGCCGCAGCCGAGGTCTGCAACTACACTCTCGTTTGTAATATACTTTTCCAACTGCAACATACAAAGCTGAGTTGTCTGGTGCAAGCCCGTACCGAATACATGACCCGGATTTATATTGAATGTAACTCTGCCGTCGGGTGCGGGTGTATCGTCCCAAACGGGTTTAATGAATATCTTATTGCCCACACAGAATGGCTTGTAATATTCTTTCCACTTATTCAGCCAAACTTCATCATTGAGGTTTTCAGCCGTTTCAATGGCAAGTCTGCCCATATCAATGCCAATATCCATATTTTTAAGGCGTTCGATAGCTTCCTTGATGTGCATTAAAATCTCATAGCCGTAAGCATTTTCGCTTATATAAACCTTAAGCTTTGTTTCGCCAACGGGTTTATTCAAAAGTTCCTCATCAACATAGTCCCAAAATTCGGAGCTTTCGGTGAGGTAACGCTTAAGCTCGTTATCGTCCTCAACCTGTATGCCCGTTATGCCCGTTTCAAGCAAAGCCGCCGTCACAGGTTCAATACCATCTGTTGTTGTGTATACGGTTACTTCCGTCCATTCCATAGTTATTTCCTCCTTGCCGATAAATCTTTAAATTTACAAATTACTATTGTATCATATATTTGCTTATTTGTCAAAAAAGGACTGCATTTTGCGTGTCGACTTTGTCGACACGCTTGCAAGAAATGCTCGCATTTCTTGCAAAAACAATTTTTTGTGCACAAGCACACAAAAAATTGCCTGTATGTAAGAAAAATATGGTCTTTGACGAAAGCCCCACAGGGGCTTTCTAAGCCCAATTTTTCTACGGACGAACGGGCAAAGCTCGCTCGTCCGATTTAAGTCTGCGACGCTTTTAAATCGATTCATCCGAATAATCTAAAATTTAGGCTATGTCACAACAAATAGTTGTTTTTGACAAGAAACAGCATAATTAATACATATAGAATTTATACAAAAGAACTTAACAAAATCCGATTTATATCGCTTACTCAAACCACACCCAAACGGGTGGGTGCAGGGGCAACCCGCATCTTACATAGGTGAGTCGATGCAGTACAACGCCCCTGCCCGTTAGGGGGTTGGGGCGAATCTAGTTTCAAAATTACAAAGTAATTTTGAAATCCCGTAGGGATTCGCAGTTTTGCTTCGCAAAATGCGAACCACCCAATGTTTTTGGTTCTTTTTTCATAAAAAAGAACAATCTTTTTACTAAAAATAATTACAACTTTCGGCTTATAGGGGAGTTTTGAACCCCCTATAAAAAGGGCTATTTATCAGTTGTTTGTTGTGACATAGCCAAAATTTATTAAAACTTATTTTTTGATAGACTAAAAGGACTGCGTTTTATGGCAGTCCTTTTTTAGTTTAATTTATAATCACTTAGTCCAAATTGGCAAGTGCCGTTTCAAGGCTCTTGATTTGTTCTTCAAGCT
>CAZUXS010000029.1:0-8948 GCA_964624605.1 uncultured Lachnospiraceae bacterium
TAAGGATCTAGTCCGGGTTAACTGGGTACGGGTTCAAGTCCCGTCGACTGCATTAAGCAAGAGGCTGTCGCATTTGCGGCAGCTTCTTTATTTTTTAACAATTTTTTAGGATATATTGAAGAAATTTTGCAAAATTACACCTAATATATTGATGAATTATATTGACAAAATGAAATTTATATGATATAATTAATTCGCGTTTTAATTATTTTATTACAAAAGAGGAGATTGGGGAAAATGTAAATAGGGGGTTGACAGGTATGCAAAAGAGGAATATACTCACGACAGACAGACAGACAGACAGACAGACAGACAGACAGACAGATTAGTATAATTCTGTCGATTTTTAATGCAACAAAATACACGATAAAACGAGAACATTTACGGGTGTGCTGTGCCCTGTAAATGTTCTTTTTTTATATACATTTACAATATTATAAAATTTTAAAAAGGGAGGAATTTTATGAGCAAGAAACGATTTTACAACAGATTAATTGCATTTATTGTGGCTGTTGCTATGATTGTTGCAATGATGCCGTTGCAGGTGGTCAGCGTGTTTGCGGATGATACACCAAGCGGTGACGGTTCAGTGTATTATCCGTATCAAATCGAAACTGCCTATGATTTGTATTGGTTTGCCAAGTGGGTAAATGATGAGGGTAATACATCAGCCAATGCTATCTTGACAACCGATATTAAGGTGGAGGATGGTGAAAACAATCAATGGACGCCGATAGGTACTTTCAATAATGAGTATACCGGCACATTTAACGGTAACGGAAAGACTATAAGCGGTCTTTATTATGATTGTAATGTTGACGGTGGTGAAGACCATGTTGGTCTTTTCGGATATTCTAAGGGTACTATTGAGAATGTTGGAGTTACGGTTTTTACCTTCAATGGTTCAGCTAATTTAGGTGGTATCTGTGGATATAATGATAATGGTTCTATAATCAATTGCTATTCAAAAGGCACTGTGAGTGGTGTACAATATGTAGGCGGTATCTGTGGATATAATTATAATGGTTCTATAATCAATTGCTATTCAGCAGGCTATGTGAAAGGTGATGATGTAGGCGGTATCTGTGGATATAATTCCGGCACTGTGGAAAATGTTTATGTAACAGGTACAGTAAGTGGTAGTGTTTATGTAGGTGGAATCTGTGCACAAAATAAATCCGGCACTGTGGAAAATGTTTATGTAACAGGTACAGTAAGCGGTATTGTTGATGTAGGCGGAATCTGTGCAAAAAATGATTCCGGCACTGTGAAAAACGCTTATGTAGCAGGTACAGTAAGCGGTAGTGACATAATCTGTGCAGTGAACGTAAACGGACAATTTTCAAACATTTATTTCCTTAGTGATGGAACGAGTGGTGGAACGAGTACTGCTATTACAAGTGGAGTCACAGCAAAATCCTCAGAAGAGTTTACAAGCGGTGAGGTTTGTTATCTTCTTAATGAGAATGATGGCAATGATAAAATTGTGTGGTATCAGAATCTTAGTGGTGGAGATATTAGTGATGAAAATATCGACAGCTACCCTGTGTTGAACAGCGAACACGGTGTGGTATATTCAGTTGGTGATTCATACACAAACAAAGAACCTTGTAAGCATACAAGCTATACTAATGGTATATGCGATGATTGCGGTGAATATCAAGCTGCTACAACAAATACCGATGGTTACTATGAGATTGATAACGCAGGTAAGCTTTATTGGTTTGCGCAGCTGGTAAATAGCGGTAAAACAGAAATCAATGCTATCTTGACAGCTAATATTAAGGTGAATGAAAATGTGCTTAATGATAACTATGGGTTGAATAACGGTTCATTCAAGGCATGGACACCGATAGGTAATATGGATAAGCCGTATAACGGCACATTTGACGGTAAAGGACATACTATAAGCGGTCTTTATTACGATGGAGATGCATCCTGCGCAAGTTTGTTTGGGTTTACCGGCAGTGATGCGACTATCATGAATGTCGGAGTTGAGGATTTTTACTTAAAGGGAACCACAGGAAACGCCGCTGATGTTGGCGCGTTGGTAGGTGCTATTTGTGGTTGTAATATGGGTAATATAAAAAATTGCTACGCAATAGGTTATGTAGCAGGTGATTATTATATAGGTGGTATCTGTGCATATAATGTAGGTACCATAGAAAATGGTTATGCGGTAGTTAGTGTAAGCGTAATAGGTGATGGTGTATTTGGTTTGATTACCGGAAAGAATTACGGCACTGTTAAAGATGTATATTGTCCTACGAGTGCTACTTATAATGCAGTAGGTGAAAATGATGAGAATTGGGGTATAGATTCCAGTGTATCGATATCCTCAGATGCTTTTGCAAGCGGTGAGGTTTGCTATCTTCTTAATACGAATGATGGCATTGATGACATTGTTTGGTATCAGACAATCGAGGGCGAGAATAAGGAGAGCTATCCTGTGTTTGATGACACACACGGCACTGTATATGCAAGCGTGAGCGGAGATACAACAACATATTCAAACTCCGACGTTTGTAAGCATCCGGAATTTGATAAAAATGGTATATGTGTGAATTGCGGTAAGGGTTATCAGGAACCCGAAACTACTAAGGTAGGCTCAAAGACCTATTATGATATTGCTAACGCAGGTAATCTTTATTGGTTCGCCGAAAAAGTAAACAGCGGAAGTACATCAATCTATGGTAGGTTGACAGATGATATTGTTGTAAATGAAAAGGTTCTTGAAGCTGATGGAAGCTTGGTTGCAAATGCTTCTTCAACTTTAAGAGTATGGACACCTATAGGTGATTATAATACTTCTAAAATATTGTACTATGGTACATTTGACGGACAGGGTCATACGATAAGTGGTTTGTATTTTGATGATTCAACTAAAGATTATGTAGGTCTGTTTGGTTGGAATTATAATGGTACTATCACCAATGTTGGAGTTAAAGATTTCTACTTTAACGGCCAAAAGTTTGTAGGTGGTATTTCCGGAAGTAATTCATCGGGTACAATAAGCAACTGCTATGCAATTGGTAGTTTAAGCAGTGATTCTTATGCAGGTGGTATCAGTGGAACTAACGGACGTACGTTAAAAGACTGCTATGCAAGGGTTAATGTAATTGGTTCTTTCAGAGTAGGTGGTATTTGTGGAAATAGTCCATCAGGTACGATAAGCAATTGTTATGTAACAGGCAGCGTAAGTGGAACAAGTAATAGCAGCACAATAGGTGCTATCTGCGGAAATGTTGCCACTAATATAGTAACAAATTGCTATTATCTTGAAGGTACAGCAAGCAATGGCTTAGGTTCAGGCACAGGAGTGACTGAAGGTGTAAGCAAAGAAGAGCTTGTAAGCGGTAAGGTTTGTTATCTTCTTAACAATGGCGTGGAAACAAGCAAAGCAGTTTGGAAGCAGACAATAGATACCACAAGTGGCACATATCCATCATTTACAGGTGATATTGTAAACAGGTATACCGCAACAGGTGGCAACCTTTACGGCAACAATAAGGTTGTTAAATATGTTGACAGCACGGTTACGGCTGTGGACTTCACAACACTTGATGTAACGGGTGTTGAAAGCAGTGTGTTAAAAAATGATGTTGTTGCCTATGTTGCCGAAAACAACAGCCTTAATTTGGATGACAATGTTACAAAGAAATATGTTGTTTCCGATTTGGATAAAGGCGGTGTTTCACTTGTAATAAGTGACGATGATGATTTCAAATTTAAGATTGTGGTTAATACTCTTAAATTCGGCGGTGCTGTAGCAGATGGTGCAGATTTCCTTGAAGAGGTTGACGTAATAGCTAATGAAACAAAGAAAAATCAGATAACAGAATACACCGAAGATGGTGATAATATCGAATTTAAGGTTAATTACGATAATCCGGAAACCGACAGCACAGTAAGAGGTCAGGTTCAGGTTAAAAAGTGGGGCAGCGATGATGCCGAAAAACCGATAGATGAAATTATCTATTACGTAACAAAGGCATTCAAGGTTAGTTCCGATGGAACTATCAGCGAGTAAGGAGGCGAACCAATATGAAGCATTACATAAAACCAACTATTGAAATAAAAAGAATTGATAGTGGGGAAAATATTATGGTGGTTTCCTCTGTAAATATCAATACAAACAAAATTCAAAAAAGCAATACTGTTAATAAGATTGGTGTTTGGAATTCCTAATTGAGTTCTTTTTAAACCTTGTGTTAACAGCTTAATCAAAAACAGCCGGTAAGTTCTTTCGAACTACCGGCTGTCTGTATTTAGAATGTATTTTTTCTATTTATTCAAAAGCTTATATATAAATCCGACAACCGCAAAGATTGCGAACGCTATTATTCCTACTATGAAAATGTTGAAAAGCAGGAAAATTACCACTGCGGCTACGGCAATCAGAATTATCACGGCGGCGATTATGAACAGTGTTTTTTTGAGTTTATAGTGTTTTATTTCGCTTGACATCACATCGTCGAAGTTAAATTCGAAGGTTTTAAACTCCGCTTTGTGCATACCCTCAAGCTCCAGTATATCTTTGCCCGTTTCGTCCGTGAGTTGGTTGCAGAACATAAACTCACACCAGTGAATGTGACGGAAGATGTTGTCACCGCTGCGCTGAACGTAAAAACGCATTGATTGAGCAAGAAGCCTACGCATATAGGTATAAATATTACGCATATTTTCATCGCCCGCACTTTGAGGGTCAACGATGAGTTGTATGCTTTTTTGTCTGTTTTCGCTTGCGGTAGGTGAGGTATATATATTCATAAAGTCGGCAAAGAGTATCGTCCTGTCGGCATTTAATGAGGATAGGAAGCTTTGCAGATTTATACCCGTCACAAGCTCGTACAAAAGTGCCATTGCGTTATCGGCAAAAAATACCTCGGCAGATGCAAAACCGTTTTCGGAAAAATCGGAGATTACAAAGCTTGCAGGGTAGCCGCCCGTTTTTGCAACCTTATTTTTTTGGTTCAGCAAATATTGATAATTGCGTCTGCCTTCCTCGGTGGCAAGCACGGAATACGCCTCATTTATTTTTGCTGTCATTTCGGTTGCATATTCCTCGTTATCCTTGTTTACGTCCGGATGATATTTTTTTATAAGTTCACGATATTTTGCTTTTACCTCCTTATCGGAGGAATCGGGGGTAATACCTAAAATCTCAAAATAATTATCCATTTAATCTCCTTAATGACGGACACGGGGACGGCTCGAGACTACCGAAAAAGTCAATTTTTAGTCCCCACTGTCCATACATCCCCATGTCCCGAAATATTTGTTTGCACTTGTCAATGCTTTAAAATTTTGGACATAAATGTTACGTCTATGTATTCGCCGTTTTTATAGGCTATCTCCTTGAAAGTGGATATGGGGGCAAAGCCGCAACGGCTGTGCAGTGAAAGGCTTGCCGTGTTGTTATCGGTCACAACGGCTATAAGGCAGTGATATTTGCCGTAAGCCTCCCTTTCAAGTGATGATATCAGCAGTGTGCCTATGCCCTTGTGGCGATACTTGTGGCTGACGTAAATTGAAACCTCTGCCGTGGTGTTGTAGCCCGAAATATATCTGAAGTGTGAGAGTGATGCCCACCCAACAACCTCGCCGTTAAGCTCGGCTATCAAAACGGGATAGTTTTCCTCTATGTGCTCGTTAAACCATTTTACGGCATCTTCGTCCGAACGGGGTTCAATATTGAGATTGTATTTTGTATGTTTGATAGTGTAGTTCAGTATATCGTTTATGGCAGGTACATCACTTTCCAAAGCCCGCCTTATTTTTATATCATACTTTATTGCATACATTGAAAAAGCCTTCTTCCGTGTATTTTTACTATATATATTGTATTTCATAACTAAATTCTTGTCAATATGTTTTGTAACATTATTTTGTTTGATAAATCGAAATGTTTGTGATGTGTAAATGTTGACAAAATATCGTTATTGCTGTATAATTGTTGTGTGAAATAAATAAAATATTGTGCTAAAGCTTAGTAAGGAGGTATGAAAAATGAAGAAATTTTTAGGAAATTTTGGTGGCGTTTTGGTCGTAATGACTATGCTCGCAAACAGTGCTTACGCAAGTGACTTGCAAACGGGTGTTGATAAAGGCGATGAACAAACCGATTTTGTGACAGCGGAAAATTCACAGAATACGGAAACGGACGTTAAAATCAATGCTTTTTCAAATATTACCTACGGTGATTGGACCTACAGTTTGTCAAATAATAAGGCTACGATTGTGGGATACAGCGGAAGTTCCAGAAGTTTGACAATACCGTCTAAAATTGATGGTTATACGGTAACAAGTATAGCCGCCGGTGCACTTGCAAATAACACCAAGTTGGTAAGTGTTGTAATTCCATCAACGGTTACGAGTTTGGGAGGAATATATACCTCATATACAGGTGTATTTGAAAATGATACAAAATTAACCACCGTGACATTCAATGCAGGTGCGGATGAGGCATACATAGGCACTAATACCTTTTCGGGTTGTAGCTCATTATCGGATGTGACGTTACCGGGAAATTATGTAAAGATATATTACAAGGCATTTAAAAACTGCCAGTCAATGACAAGCTTTGAATGGAAGAACAGTGGTTCAGAAACAGCAAACCAGATAATAGGCGAGCAAGCATTTTCAGGTTGTGAATCACTTGAAAGTGTGAGTCTTCCCACAACCTTGGAGACAATAGATGATAACGCATTTTCAAGCACAGCTATAAAGAATTTAACAGTACCCGAGGGAGTTGAAACTATAGGAGTCGGAGCCTTTAGTAACAACAATAAGCTCAAAACGGTAAGCTTACCATCAACGTTAAAAAACTTGGGAGGAATATATACCTCATATACAGGTGTATTTGAAAATGATACAAAGTTAACCACCGTGACATTTGCAGAGGGAAAAGACGATGCATACATAGGTGATAATACTTTTTCAGGTTGTAGATCATTAACGGGAGTGATATTGCCGAGAAACTATGTGAAAATATATTACAGGGCATTTAAAAACTGTCAGTCAATGACAAGCTTTGAATGGAAGAACAGTGGTTCAGAAACAGCAAACCAGATAATAGGCGAGCAAGCATTTTCAGGTTGTGAATCACTTGAAAGTGTGAGTCTTCCCACAACCTTGGAGACAATAGATGATAACGCATTTTCAAGCACAGCTATAAAGAATTTAACAGTACCCGAGGGAGTTGAAACTATAGGAGTCGGAGCCTTTAGTAACAACAGTAAGCTCAAAACTGTAAGCTTGCCATCAACGTTAACAAGCTTGGGAGGAATATATACCTCATATACAGGTGCATTTGCAAATGATACAAACTTAACCACCGTGACATTTGCAGCGGGAGAAAATGATGCATACATAGGTGATAATACTTTTTCCGGTTGTACATCATTAACGGGAGTGACAGTGCCGGGAAATTATGTAAAGATATATTACAAGGCATTTATAAACTGTCAGTCAATGACAAGTTTTGAATGGAAGAACAGTGGCTCAAAAATAGCAAACCAGACAATAGGTGAACAAGTATTTTCAAGTTGTGAAGCACTTGAAAGCGTAAAGCTTCCAACAACCTTGAAGACGATAGGTGATAACGCATTTTCAAGCACAGCTATAAAGAATTTAACAGTGCCCGAGGGAGTTGAAACTATAGGAGTCGGAGCCTTTAGTAACAACAGTAAGCTCAAAACTGTAAGCTTGCCATCAACGTTAACAAGCTTGGGAGGAATATATACCTCATATACAGGTGCATTTGCAAATGATACAAACTTAACCACCGTGACATTTGCAGCGGGAGAAAATGATGCATACATAGGTGATAATACCTTTTCGGGTTGTAAATCATTAACGGGTGTGAGCATACCGGGAAATTATGCAAAAATATATTACAGAGCATTTAAAGATTGCACGGCACTTAAAAGCTTTTCATGGGCAAACAGTGATTACGGCTATGCGAATCAATCTGTAGATTCATCTGTGCTTTCCGGATGCGAACAGATTTCAACAATAACGTTACCTAAGACGCTTGGAAATATAGATAAATCAACCTTTAAAAATTCATCAATAAAGACGGTTTATTGTTACAGGGACAGTACGGCAGATGACACGGGTCTTTATAATGCGGATGTGACAATTATATATTTGGATGATATGCCACCCGAATCAAGTACCGAGACAACAACCGAAACTACAACCGAGACGACAACCGAAACGACAACCGAAACTACAACCGAAACTACAACCGAAACTACAACCGAAACTACAACCGAAACTACAACCGAAACCACAACCGAAACTTCAACGGAAACCACAAGTGTGGTTATTCAATCCGAGGGAGGAAACTTGTACTATGATTTGTATAACTTTGTGATTTCTCTCGTTGAGAATTCTGTTGTTAAGGCTGTTATACCGGAAAGTGTGAACGGTGTTTACATAACGGGCATAAGGGCGGATGCTCTTGAAAATTGCACATCACTTGAAAGCATAGTTATACCTGATACGGTTATGAATATACCGGAGAATACATTTAAGAATTGTACAGCACTTAAAACCGTAACTTGCGTTAAAGGCTCTGTAGCCGATAATGCCAAGCTTTATCCGAGCGGTGTCAGCATAGTTTACAGCGAAGTTGCATCATCTTCAAATATAGCGGGTGATGTGGACGGAGACAGCAAGATTACAGCGGCAGATGCGGCAATTGTGTTGCAAAAATCACTTGATTTGGATTATATAATGCCGGTTGAAAGAAAATAAAAATTAAAAAAATATAACGTTTCATAGGGCGTTGCACATAGTGCAATGCCCTAGTTATGTTTTGTGAATAATTTTTACATATTGTTGAAAACTTTATTTTGCTGTGATATAATTATATCTTGAGGTGATATGAATGAAAATGCAGAGATTGCTCAGCTATGTAAGGCGAGCGGTTGATGATTATG
>CAZUXS010000029.1:9048-18592 GCA_964624605.1 uncultured Lachnospiraceae bacterium
TGAATGAAAATGCAGAGATTGCTCAGCTATGTAAGGCGAGCGGTTGATGATTATGATATGATACAAGACGGTGACAGGGTTGCCGTTGGTATTTCGGGAGGAAAGGACAGCCTTACAATGCTGCTTGCACTCAAAGCAATGCAGAGGTTTTACCCAAATAAATATGAGCTTGAAGCCATATCGGTAAGCCTTGGATTTGAGGGTATGGATTTTTCACCCGTGCAAAAGTTTTGTGATGAAATAGGTGTGCGCTATACGGTTGTTGAAACGGAAATTGCACCTATCATTTTCGGTGAACGTAAGGAAAAAAATCCCTGTGCGCTCTGTGCAAAAATGCGTAAGGGTGCTCTCAATGATATGGTTGAAAAACTCGGTTGCAACAAAATTGCACTGGGTCACAACAAAGATGATGTTGTGGAAACTTTGTTTATGTCACTTTTTTTCGAGGGAAGAATACATTGTTTCAGCCCGAAAACATTTTTGAGCAGAAGAAAAATATCTTCCATAAGACCTCTTATATATGTGCCGGAGGGCGAAGTAAAGGGCTTTGCAACGAGCAATAATCTGCCAGTAATAAAAAATAAATGCCCTGCGGACGGCAACACAAAGCGCGAGGAAATAAAAAACTTTATAAAGCGACAGGCAAAGGAATATGATAATTTTGAAGATGTAATTTTCGGTGCCATAAAGAGATCGGAACTTGAAGGGTGGCGTGATAAGTATGATGGAGTACCACGAAGAAGAGGAAAAGCGAACTCTGACAAAGCTTAGAAGAGTGATTAATGAACTGCCCGATTTTTGCAGAGAGTTTTTTGTGAGCATGGACAGTGAGTCATCAACAAAAACAAGACTCGGCTATGCCTACGATTTGAGGGTGTTTTTTAATTATTTGATTGAGGAAAATCCAAAATTCGAGGGTAAAACAATGAAGGATTTTACAATAACGGATTTGGATAGCATAGATATAGTTGATATAAATGAATATATGCAGTATCTTTCACTTTATGTCAAAAATAAGGACGGCAAGGACGTTGAGGTTACTAACCGAAACAAGGGCAAGGCTAGGAAGCTTTCAAGCGTAAGGCGAATTTTAGGTTATTTTTACAGGATACAGAAAATAGGTGATAACCCTGCCGAGCTTGCCACAACGCCCAAAATACCCGAGAAGGAAATAATAAGGCTTGAACCCGATGAGGCGGCAAGGCTTTTGGATACCGTTGAAAGCGGTGATAAGCTGACCGAAAGACAGAAGAAATACCACGATATCACGGCACTTAGGGATAAGGCACTTATAACGCTTTTGCTTGGCACGGGTATGCGTGTTTCCGAGTGCGTTGGTATAGATATCGGGGATATAGATTTTAACGTAAACGGAATAAGGATAATAAGAAAAGGCGGCAAGGAGGTTGTAATCTACTTCGGTGAAGAAGTGGAAAAGGCTTTGAAAGATTATATTGCCGAAAGAACCAAGGAAGAGAATGAGAGTAAAATTGACCCTAATGCGCTTTTTTTGTCTATTCAAAAAAAGCGTATAGGGGTTAGGGCGGTGCAGAATTTGGTGAAGAAGTATACCGATACTCTTGCGACTAATAAGAGGCTTTCACCGCATAAGTTAAGGAGTACCTACGGTACTGAACTTTATAGGGCTACAGGGGATATTTATTTGGTGGCGGATGTGCTGGGGCATAGTGATGTTAATACCACTAAGAAGCATTATGCTTCACAGAGTGAGGATAATAGAAAGCTGGCGGCAAGATACGTAAAAATACGTGAATAAAATTGTTCTTTTTACGAAAAAAGAAGCAAAAACGCAGGGGCAGTGTGCCGCAACGGTTCGGCGGAGTTTGTGGTGGTCTGCCCCTATGCCTGTCCGGATTAGGTTGTGAGTAGGTTGCTGTTTTACTTCACTCCGGATTAGGTTGAGGTGGGTTAGCCTTTGCCACTATACCCACCCGTGAGGGTGTGGTTGGGGCAAACGGCTAACCCACCGGTGTTGGTGGTGCAAAATTAGTGGGATAATATGCTTATTTTTAAGTATGGTTTTTATAAAATTACTTCTCTGAAGCCTTCAGGAGGGATTGTTCTTTTTGAAGGCAAAAAGAACCAAAAACGTTGGGTGGTTCGCATTTTGCGAAGCAAAACTGCGAATCCCTACGGGATTTCAAAATTACTCCGTAATTTTGAAACTAGATTCGCCCCGAACCCCTAACGGGCAGGGCGTGGGGTATGGTGGATTATCGAAGTACGGTGGCGGGTTGCCCTGCACCCACCCGTTTTAAGGGGTGATGGAACAAACTATTTAATCACCAGTGCAAGAAATACTAGAATTCTTTATATTTTTTGCAGAGTAATTGCCTTTGTTACGTTATAACTTATATAGTTTTCTTAAGTTGATGACATTGCCCCTACGGGGAAGGTGGCATTTTTGCTTGCAAAAATGACGGATGAGGCGAAAAACTAAGGGAATGGTATACGTGTTTTTTTCATCCGTTTTAAGTGGCAAATGGGTTGCTATTGAACTTCATATCGAATTGAGATGGTGTTGTTAAGCCGCAAAATTAAGTGAAATGATTATTTTTAGGTTAGTAGCCCAAAATTTATTTCGGTGTCCGATAATTATTGACTGAAATGGCAGTTTGTGCTAAAATAAATCTTATGAGTTTGAATAATTTTTCCTTATAGCGGGAGAAAAAGAGGAATATTATGATGAGTGAGAATGTAGACCTTTTATCAAAAATACAAGAAAAGATGCCGACTTTGAGCAAGGGGCAGAAGAGGATAGCGGAGTTTTTATCCGAGCACTATGATCAAGGGGTGTATCTTACTGCGGCTAAGCTTGGTGAGATTGCCGGGGTGAGTGAGTCAACCGTTGTGCGTTTTGCGATTGAGCTTGGGTTTGACGGTTATCCTAAACTCCAGAGGGCGTTGGAGGAGCTTGTTAAGAACAAACTTACGGCATCACAGAGAATGAGAGTTTCATACGACAGGATGGCGAGGACGGACAAGGATTTGCTGCGTACCGTGCTTGAGGGTGATGCGGAAAGAATAACCTCTACCTTGAATGACATAAAAACGGAGGATTTCAATGCTGCCGTCAATGCCATATTAAACGGAAAGAAGATATATGTTGTTGGTGGAAGAAGTTCTGCCGCACTTTCTTATTTCTTCTCCTTTTACCTCAATTTTATGGTGGATAATGTTATAAATGTGACGGCAAATACCGTTACGGAAACATTTGAGAATATATTCAGGATAGGTGAGGGCGATGTGCTTGTTGCAATGAGTTTTCCTCGTTATTCTCAAAAGACCATAAAGGCTATTGAATACGCAAACGAGAGAGGTGCTACAACAATAGCCATAACGGACAGCAGACTTTCACCGCTTGTGAATAATGCTTCCGTAAGCCTTGTGGCAAGGAGTGATATGGTCAGCTTTGTGGATTCGCTTGTTGCTCCGCTCAGCGTTATAAATGCGCTTTTGGTGGCTGTGAGTATGATTAAAAAGGACGATATAGAGCACGGACTTGATAATTTGGAAAGATTGTGGAATGAGTATCAAATTTATTCTTCCGATACAAAGAAGTATCATTGATACTTTTTTATTAAAGACCGATAACGGTGATAGGTATAAAATATGAAAAAGAAAGTAATTGTTATAGGTGCGGGGCCTGCGGGTATGCTTGCCGCGGGTATGGCTGCCGAGGGTGGTTGTGATGTTGTCTTGCTTGAAAAAAATGAAAGAGTTGGTAAAAAGCTTTTCATAACGGGTAAGGGACGTTGCAATTTGACAAATAATTCGGACGAAGAAAATCATATTGCAAACACTCCGGGTAATCCCTATTTTATGTACAGTGCGTTGTACGGTTTCAACAGTGCCGCTGTTATGGATTTTTTTGGAAATAAATTGGGTGTGCCGCTTAAAACGGAGAGGGGAAACAGAGTTTTCCCGAAGTCCGATAAATCGGGCGATATCGTGCGTGCACTTGAAAATTACGTCAAAAAAAGCGGTGTGAAGCTTATGCTTAACACGGCTGTGAAGTCCGTGACGGCTGAAAACGGTGTTGTGAAAGCCGTGAATATAAACGGAAAAAATTTGCCCTGCGACAGTGTTATCGTTGCAACGGGAGGACTATCCTATCCTATGACGGGTTCAACGGGTGACGGCTACAAGTTTGCAAAGGATTTAGGGCACAAGGTGACTAAGCTCTACCCCTCACTTGTACCTCTTAAGGTGAGTGAAAAATGGGTGAGCGAGCTCATGGGTTTAAGCCTTAAAAACATAAGGATTGACGTTAAAATAGGCGGTAAGTCGGTGTTTGAGGATTTCGGTGAAATGCTGTTTACTCACTTTGGTGTGAGTGGCCCCGTTATACTTTCCGCAAGCCGCTATATAACGGAGAGAATGAACGAGAAACCCGAACTTTATATAGACCTTAAACCCGCTTTGAACGAAAAGGAATTGGATAAAAGGTTGTTAAAGGATTTTGAAAAATACGCAAACAAAGATTTTTCAAATTCTCTTAAAGATTTGTTGCCGCAGAAGCTCATACCTGTTATAATAAAGCTTAGCGGTATACCCGAAAATAAAAAAGTAAATGTAATCACAAAAAATGAGAGAAACACATTGCTTGGTCTGCTGAAAGGACTTAAACTGCATATTACGGGCACAACGGGATATAATGAAGCCGTTGTGACGGACGGCGGTGTCAGTACCGATGATATAGATCCGTCAACAATGCAGTCCAAAATTGTGAAAGGCTTGTATTTTGCAGGTGAAGTTGTGGATGTTGATGCCTATACGGGCGGATATAATCTGCAAATAGCTTTTTCAACGGCGGCTCTTGCAGGCAGAAGCGTGTGTGAGTGAGGTATATAAATATGTATGTTGGCTGTGTGCGTGGTGCGATAACCATAGAAGAAAACACGAGAGAACAGGTACTTGAAAACACAAAAGTGCTTTTAAATGAAATTATAAAAATAAATAATATAGATGTGAAAGATATCATATCAATCACATTCACCGCAACAAAGGACATTGATGCGGCTTATCCCGCTGTCGGTGCGAGAGAAATCGGCATTGTTGATGCGGCACTGGTCTGCTTTCAGGAAATGTACGTTGTCGGCAGTCTTAAAATGTGCATAAGGGCTATGGTTATGCTCAGCAGTGACAAGCCACAGAGTGAGCTTAAGCACGCATATTTAAAGGGTGCACAGGTGCTCCGTCCCGACCTTGTAAAAAAAACGGAAAAAATTGAAGCAATAGCCGTTGACGGACCCGCAGGTTCGGGCAAAAGCACGGTTGCAAAGCTTGTTGCAGCAGAACTGGGATATATATATGTTGATACGGGTGCAATGTACCGCAGTGTGGGACTTTATTTCAGCAGAAACAATGTGAATGTTGAAGATACCGAGGCTGTTAAAAAGGCACTTAGCGAGATTGAAATAAGCTTTGAGCACAGTGCGGGCGTGCAGCTCATATATCTCAACGGTGAGGACGTAAGCCAAAAGGTACGCACAAGCGAAATTGCGGCATGGGCATCAAAGGTTGCCGTTATAGGTGAGGTGCGTGAAAAGCTTGTTGAGATACAGAGAAAAATTGCCGAAAACAACAAGGTTGTTATGGATGGCAGAGATATAGGCTCAAATGTACTCAAAAACGCAAAGACAAAAATATATATGGATGCAAGCGTGGATGTGAGAACGCAGCGCCGTTGCCACGAGCTTGAAGAAAAGGGTTTGCCTTTTGATGAAGCCGAGATAAGGCAGGCAATAATTGACAGAGATAACAACGATAAAAACAGAAAACTCAATCCGCTGACTATTGCGGAGGGTGCGGAAGTGATTGATACCTCCGATATGAGTATCGAAGAGGTTAAAAACAGAATCATTGAAATAAATAATAAATAAAAATGACAGGCGGTGATACCGTGGAAATAATTTTATCTAAAACAGCCGGTTTTTGCTTTGGTGTGAAAAGGGCTGTGGAGCTTGCCTACAGCAAAGCAGGCAGCGGAAATGTGTATACTTACGGTCCTATAATACATAATAAAGAGGTAACCTCCGATTTGGAGAAAAAGGGCGTTTATGTTACGGAAAATTTTGACTGTTGCAAAGACGGCGGCGAGATAATAATTCGTTCTCACGGCGTGCCGAAATCCGTTTATGATGAATTGGAGCAAAGAGGTATAAAATATACCGATTGCACTTGTCCGTTTGTGAAGAAGATACACAACATTGTCAGAGAAGCTCACAGCATTGACGGAAGAAACATAATCATTATAGGCAACGCAACTCACCCGGAGGTGATAGGCATAAACGGTTGGTGCGATAATTCCGCCGCAATTTTAAACAGCCTTGAAGAGGCGGAAAATTTTCAGCCTAAAGAGGGCGAAAAATATTCACTTGCGGTGCAGACAACTTTTCAAATTGATGTCTACAATCGCATATTGGAATGTCTTAAAAACAAAATTACGGACCTAAAGATAAACTACACTATTTGCTCTGCAACAAATGACAGACAAAAAGAAGCGGTTGAAATTGCCAAAAAAGTTGATGCAATGATAGTGCTTGGGGATAAAAACAGTTCCAATACCCGGAAATTGTATGAAATTAGCAAAAAATATTGCAAAAAAGTGTATTTATGTGAAAAAATTTTAGATTTACAGTTGAAATATGTTTTAAAGTGTGATAAAATAGGAATAACAGCCGGTGCATCTACGCCACAGGCTATAATAAAGGAGGCAATAAAAGCTATGAGTGATGTTAATTCAGAAAACAAATCTTTTGAGGAGATGATGGAGGAAACTCTTGTTACCCTTCATACAGGTGATATTGTTAAGGGCACTGTAATCAGTGTTTCAGATATGGGCGAGGTTTTGGTGAACCTTGGCTACAAGTCAGATGGTATTATCAGTAAATCAGAGTTTTCCGACGATGCGTCAGTTAATCCGGCCGATGTTGTTAAAGCAGGTGACGAGATAGAAGTATTCGTAATCAGAGTAAATGACGGCGAGGGTAATGTTTCTCTTTCAAAGAAGAGAGTTGACGCTGACAAGAGTTATGTTGTTATTGAAGAAGCTTTCAACAACAACACAACAATCAAGGGTAAGGTTACAGACGTTGTTAAGGGCGGTCTTATCGCTAGCGTAAACGGCATCAAGGTGTTTGTTCCATCTTCACAGATTTCAAACAGATACGTTGACGATCTTACAACTTTCAAGGGCAACGAATATGACTTCAACGTTCTTGAATATGACAGATCAAAGAAGCGTATCGTTGTTGGACGTAAGGCTCTTGCTCAGAAGGAAATCGATGACAAGAAGGCAGAAGTATTCGCTTCTATTTCAGTTGGCAGCAAGATCGAGGGCACAGTAAGTCGTATTGTAGACTTTGGTGCATTCGTAGACCTCGGTGGTGTTGACGGACTTATCCACATTTCAGAAATGAGCTGGGGCAGAGTAAAGAAGGTTTCAGACGTTCTTAAGGTTGGCGACAAGGTTACTGTTACAGTACTTGACGTAAACAGCGAAAAGGGCAAGATTTCTCTTACTCTTAAGGATCCTGATGCTGATCCTTGGAAGGATGCTGAAGTTAAGTATGCTAAGGGCAACATTGTAACAGGTAAGGTTGTAAGAATGGTATCTTTCGGTGCATTCGTAGAGCTTGAAGAGGGTGTTGATGGTCTTGTTCACATTTCTCAGATTGCTTACAAGCGTGTTGAAAAGCCCGAGGACGAACTTCAGATTGGTCAGGAAATCACAGCAAAGGTTACAGAGCTTAATCTTGAAACAAAGAAGATCAGCCTTAGCATAAAGGAAACTCTTGAAAAGCCTGCAAAGGCAGCTAAAGAGGACGAAGAAAACGCAGCAGAGTAATTTGCACTTGTTTTGATTTGAAATCAGCACCGTATACGTAACAGTATGCGGTGTTTTTTCGGGGGAAATTTGATGAATATTAGAGCTATGGGACTTGCTGTGTTGGCACCTGTGCTTGCACTTTGCGTTGGTTGTACTCCTCTTAAGGAGGCGGAAAATACAATGAAAAATGCAGGTGACACACTTAAAATAGGGTGCATACTGCCACTTTCGGGAGAGTATGAAAATTCGGGCAAGGGCTGCAATTATGCGGCTCAGCTTGCAATTGATGAGATAAATGAAGCAGGCGGTGCGGACGGCATAATGTTTGAACTTATTACGGCAGATGATGAGGGCAGCTCTGAGGGGGCTGCAAAGGCTTATAACGAACTTTACGATAAGGAGATAAATGCACTTGTCAGCTCCTTTGTGTATGACAGTGCAATTATTTCAACGGAGAAAAGCAATACGGACGGTATTCTCAATATATTGCCTAACGGCAGTATAAACAATTGCGGCGATTATGAAAACAGCAGTTGCATAAATTATTCTTACAGCGAGCAGGGCAAAAATATGCTTGATATGATGAAAAATGACGGCTGTGGAAGGGTTGCTGTGCTTTATGGAGAAAGCATACAATATCAGCTCATTGCATCTGCATTTCAAGAGGCATCAAGCGAGGATTGTGACGTTGTTTTTGCACAGG
This sequence comes from uncultured Lachnospiraceae bacterium, assembly GCA_964624605.1. Classification (GTDB taxonomy): domain Bacteria; phylum Bacillota; class Clostridia; order Lachnospirales; family CAG-274; genus CAZUXS01. Next base: position 17,607 of record CAZUXS010000029.1, read on the forward strand.
AAATCGATATGTCAAATGAGGGCGGTTCGGTTAGGTCACAGCTTAAGGAAATAAAGAGAGAACACGTGGATGGTATTTTTCTTCCCGTTGACGTGAAGAAAGCGGAAGAAATAACAAATTATATGGATAGACTTGATATGGACGTGAAAGTTTACGGCATTGACAGCTGGATGGTTGACGGTAAGGATGCTAACCTGCCGGATGGCACAAAGATTTCAGTGCCGTTTTCGGCTGAAAATGAGTCCGCTTTTACGGAAAAATATTTGGAGGATAATGGTTCTTTGCCCGATTTTTATGCGGCAGAGGTGTATGATAGTATATATGCGATGAAACAGGCTGTGGAAATTGCAAATGGGGATATTTCTAACGAAACGCTCGTTAATTCCGTTAAGAATGTGGAAATTGACGGGTTGACCGGAAGTGTTAAGTTTAAAAGTGACGGGAATCCCGTCAGGGAAAATTTGGTTGCAATTTTCAGGGATGGAAAATTTAAGATAAGGTAAAGTGAGATAAAAACACTCGTAAATGAGTGTTTTTATTTTTTTGAGTGTAAATAGTTTTAAATAGTTTTAAAAAATTAGTTCGTAAAATGCTTTTTAATCATTTGTTGCTCAACAAAAAAACAGCCCCATATAATAATGGAGCTGTTTGCTTTATAATATTTATAAAATATTATACGGGATAAATATGTTCATTCACATCTGCGAGTGCAGGATCCACCCCATACTTCTGTGCCTGTCTGAACTTAAAGAAGTCCATAGCCTGCTGTGGGAAGAGTGCGTAGCTAAGCACATCCTCTTCCTGTTCCTTATAGTCCTTCATCTCTTCGGCAACAGCCTCAAGACCGGGCTTAAGCTTATCGGCAGGTCTGCAAGTGATAGGCTCTTCATCACCTATAATCTTCTTTCTTATTTCATCGGAGATAGGCACGGGAGTTTTACCGTACATACCTCTTACGATATCCTTTGTTTCCTTTGGAACCATCT
>CAZUXS010000030.1:0-18103 GCA_964624605.1 uncultured Lachnospiraceae bacterium
ATTCATAAATCTGCATACCGTATTTTGCAAGGTCATCAACCTTGTTTACAGCAAGCACAATAGGCTTGTTTGACCTTCTCAAAATGTTTGCAACATTCATATCGGTATCTGTCATACCCGTACGCACATCTGCAACAAATATGATTACATCTGCGGATGCAATGGCAATTTCAGCCTGCATACGCATATCCTTAAGTATCTGGTCATCGGTTTCGGGTTCAAAACCACCCGTATCTATAAGGGTGAACTTTTTATCAAGCCATTCGGCATCTGCATAAATTCTGTCCCTTGTTACGCCGGGAGTATCTTCAACGATAGATATTCTCTCTCCCGCAATTCTGTTAAACAATGTGGACTTGCCCACATTAGGTCTGCCTACAATAGCAACTATAGGTTTAGCCATATTTTATTCCTCCAAACTTACTATCAAATCGAACAATTCATTTCCGCTCGCAGGTGCAATCACAACTTGAACGCCCAATTCATTTTCAATGTCTTTTATGTCTACATCGTCCAAAAGCTTTGTTTCTTCCGTCCTTATGCAATTTTCGGGTAGAAGAAGATACTTGCCAAGCTCTGTACCCTTAAGCTGTGCAATTATGTCCTGTCCCGTCAAAAGACCGCTTACCGTTATTGTTTCACCAAAAAAATTGTTGGTTATGCACCTCACATCTATTTTTGTTTCACTCAATACTTCCATTATATCACACATCAGCGAAGAAATAAAGTCAAAAGAGGCTTTTCCCGTCACAACGGTTAAATTTCTTTTTTTATTATCTCCACTGTTGTCTTTGAGTGCACTGTGCACCTCGTCACAGAGCAAAGTCATCATACCAACGCCGTTTTCAAGCTGAGGATAACCCTCATAAAATTCATCGGGTGGCAATTTTCTGCCTGCTGTGATATAAAATTCATCACTTGCGAAACAAAACCTACTTCCATATTTTTCCAACAACTTAGCCTGCCAAGCCTCAACTTGGTCAATCACCTTTGCCGCTCCCTCTTTATCAAAAAGCGGAATTTGACAAAGCCCGTCACGATACCTTGTCATACCGAAAGGCACAATTGACATACTTATCGCATTCGGCATAAAAGCCGACAAGTCCTCAATGCTCTTATCAAGTTGTTCCCCGTCATTTATGCCGCTGCAAAGCACAATTTGAAAATTCATTTCTATATGGTGCTCATTAAGCTGCTTAAGATAATCCATAATCTTGACCGCATTGGGATTTTTAAGCATTTGCTTACGCAAATCGGGGTCTGTTGTGTGCACAGACACATTTATGGGTGAAAGGTGGTAGAATATAATTCTGTCAATATCCTCCTGCCTCATATTTGTGAGTGTGACATAATTGCCCTGCAAAAATGAAAGTCTTGAATCATCATCTTTGAAATAAAGTGAATCACGCATACCCTTTGGCAACTGGTCAATAAAGCAAAATATACACTTGTTGGAACAGCTTTTAGCCTTATCCATCAAACCGCTTTCAAAGACTATGCCCAAATCTTCAAATTCTTCCTTATCTATTTCCAAAAGCCATTCTTCACCGTTAGGCTTTTTTATCCCAAGTTCGATATATTCGTCCTGTATTAAATAACGATAGTCAAACACATCTTTCACAGGTGTGCCGTTTATATCAAGCAATTCATCGCCCGCTTCAATACCCATTTCTTTTGCTATACTATCTTCTTCAACCTTAATTATAATATTACGCTTGCTCATTTATTCTAACTCCCAAATCACAAACTTATAAATCCGGCAAGTGAACCTCTTTCATCTCCCATAACTCTGTGAGAGAAAAATTTGTCACAGTTGCATTTTGTACACATTCTGCTGTTTTCTATGTTTTCGATCGGTATACCGATATTTGTCAAATCTCTTTCAACCACGCCATGCAGGTCGATATAATATTTGCCCTCGTTCTCCGCATCGTTTTCAATAAACTCGGACGCAAAGTTAAACGCCTTGTAAAATTCATCAACCACAGGCTTATCCACTTGAAAACAACACTTTGCTATTGCAGGTGAAATACCGCAAACTATATTCTTAACATCACAGCCGTAGTCCGTCACCATTTTTTTAACGGTTTTTGGCGCTATGCTTTTCACCGTGCCACGCCAACCGCTGTGTGCTATGGCAACAACCTTTTTAACACTGTCATAGAAAAACACAAGCACACAATCGGCTGAAAATCCCGTCAGCACAACATCTTTTCTGTCCGTTATCACAGCATCGTAACCTTTAGGGTCTCTCTCCGTGAAAATTCCCGTACCTCTGTCCTTTTCGGTCACATTCAATATTCTGTCCTCGTGAACCTGCTTTGTCCAAACCGTGTTTTTATAGTCAACGCCTATTGCATCGCATATTATCCTGTAGTTTTCAACGACGTTTTCACGCTTGTCATTTCTCCAACCCAAATTGAGTGAGCTGTAGCAGCCCTCTGAAACGCCGCCAAGCCTTGTGGAAAAGCAATGCCTTATATCCTGCATATTTTCAAAAGTGTAATATTCCAATTTATTTTTTTTATTAAGTTTCATAGTCAAAAAGCATTTTTTATATGCTCAATTTCCTTTCTGAATTTTCCGATGTCAATAATTTCAATAACATCAAAGCGAAAATCCGCATTTTTTATATTTTTACAAACTATATAATCCTCCGCAGCTCTCCTTATTCGTGAACGCTTGTAAGGTGTGACCGCCTCACGTGGCAGACCTTTTGAAGTGTCGTGTCTGTACTTAACTTCCACAAACACAACATATCCACCCTTTTCGGCAATAATATCAATCTCACCCGAATGACGTCTGTAATTTCTCTCCAGTATCTTATATAGGTGAAGCTTAAGAAACATAGCAGCCAAATCTTCACCTATTTTACCCTTTTGTGTAGTGTTCATATATCCACCTCAATCCACAAAATTCTTAATAAACGTCATTCTATGTATCTTGCAGGCTCCGTACTTTTTCAACCCCTCTATATGTTTGCTTGTGCCATAGCCCATATTATTTTCAAAATCATAGTGAGGATATTTTTTGGCTTCTTCCGCCATAATTCTATCCCTTGTCACCTTTGCGATTATACTTGCCGCCGCTATTGATATACTTTTTGCATCGCCCTTTATTATTCCGACTTGATATATATCCACCTCGGGAATATGTACGGCATCCACAAGCAACCTCTGCGGCTTCACGCTCATTTTATCTATTGCCTGCCTCATAGCTTTATATGTAGCCTGCAAAATATTCACATCGTCAATAACCTCGTGACTCATCATGCCTATGCCGACGGAAACAGCCTTTTGCATAATTTCGTCATAGAGTTCCTCACGCTTTTTGGCACTCAGCTTTTTGCTGTCATTCACACCTGCAATTTTGCAACCTTTAGGCAGTATCACGCAGGCGGCAACAACAGGACCCGCAAGAGGTCCTCTGCCAACCTCATCAATTCCGCCCACAAATTCATCACCGTCCTCGTAGGCAAGATTTTCAAAATATGACATTTTTTCAAGCCTTGCAAGCTCATCCAAATACTTATTATATCTTTTAAGTGCAGAGGAAACAGCCGTTTTCACACCCGCACGTTCATCGTTTATAACCTCCTCAACCACCTCCGGAATATTTTCCGGCAGTGTATTTGCAAGTTTTGTTTTTATTTCAGCTATTTTAAGCATATTATCACTCTTTCAAAAATATATTATCCTTATGAATTTATACAATAACACATTATAATTATACACCAAACCGTCTTTATTTTCAACTGTTATTGGCAAATAAAAATCAATCGCATAAACTGTTAATAGTTACCGACAAGGGGTTTTATATATGCCATACTCAAATCCCATTCGACTTATTATAGAATGTGAAAATATTGAAAAAATTGAGGAAATATGTACTGTAAAATATCATTTACCTCTTATAAACTGCTTTGTTGTTGAAACGGACAAGGACAATCTCGATATTCTTAAAAATTTAAAAGGTGTCAATGCCATACATCAAAACACTCACATCACCATGCAAATGAACAGAGCAAGAGCCTTACTCCACGCAGATAACAGCAACTACACAGGCAAAGGTGTTACAATTGCAATACTTGATACCGGCATTGTTGAAAACGAGGACTTCAAAGGCAGAGTTGTTCTTTTCAAGGATTTTGTAAACAACATTGATAAGCCCTACGACGACAACGGGCACGGTATGCACGTCAGTGGTATATGCTGCGGCAACGGTGCACTTTCAAACGGTTTATACAGGGGTATAGCTTCCGAAGCAAACATAATCATGCTCAAAACTCTCAACAATGAAGGACGAGGAAATGCCGCCGATGTTCTTGCCGGTATACAGTGGATTGCAAACAATAAGGATAAGTATAACATACGAATTGCAAATATGTCAATCGGAACAGAAACAACCGGAGATAATGACCCTCTCGTAAGAGCTGTTGAAGCTTTGTGGGATAAAGGAGTTGTTGTTGTGACTGCGGCAGGCAACAACGGCCCCGCCCCCGGCACAATATCATCACCCGGCATAAGCAGAAAGGTGATAACCGTAGGTTCTTCCGATGACGATGTGGAGGTGCAAATTTACGGCTCGTCTATGAAGAACTTTTCGGGAAGAGGACCTACACCCGATTGCATAATCAAACCCGATGTTGTTACCCCCGGCTCCGATATAGTAAGCTGCCTTTCACCCGATGCCAAAACGGTAAATAAACGTGTTGGGAACAATTATCAATGCCTTAGCGGAACGTCTATGTCCACACCTATGGTGAGCGGTGCAATTGCCCTTTTGTTGCAAAAAAATCCCGACCTTTCACCCGACAATGTAAAATATATGCTGAAACTCTCATCCACAGACTTAAATTATCCCCGCAATCATCAAGGCTGGGGACTAATTAATGTAGAAAAGCTTTTATCACAGGAGGTTGTATATGTCAGAAAATAGCAGTATAGTACAAATAGCAAAACTCATGAATGACCCCGAGGGGCTTGACAATGAAATCAAAACGGCGGTTGCCGTGTTAAGCGGACATTTCCGCAAAAGATTTTTTGAACCCGTAAAAGAGGAGATAGCAGCTCAAAAAACAAAATGCATAGCAAACCCCGGCAATGAGGTAACTCTTTTGCAGGCTTGCAGACCATTCATAAAAAATCAAAACCTTGACAGAGCAATTGATATTTTCAATAATATAGACGTTGCAAAGGCATTGGCAGGTAATATTTCTTCCATGAGCATAGATACAAGTGACAACTGCATACACCCCGACGGTATATACGATGTTGACAAAAATTGTATTGTAAAAAGCGAGAACAAATCCGAAAACACAAAATTCCCACTTATATTTGTTGTCATTGCAATATTACTGTTATATGAAATTTAAAGTATTTTTACCGAATTTATATATTGATAAACTGTTCAAAATATGATAAAATAAATTAACAAACAAAAGAGGTGATTCCAATGAGCAGTACACCAAAAGATACATCATTAGTTGCAAAGCACACCATAAAAGACAGTGTATTCACAAAACTTTTTGAAGATAAGAAATATCTTCTTCAACTCTATAAAGTCTTGCACGAGGAAGATACCGACACAACGGAAAACGACATTAAAAATATAACGTTGAAAAATATACTTGTAGGCAATAAGCTCTACAACGATTTGGGATTTATGGTTGGTGACAGGCTTATCATTTTGGTTGAAGCTCAAAGCACATGGACGCCGAATATTATAATACGTTCATTGCTTTATCTGGCTGATACCTACCACAATTTTTACATTGATACCGACCAAAATCTCCATGGAACAAAAAAGGTGAGTTTTCCAAAGCCCGAGCTGTACATGATATATATAGGTGACAAGTCCCCGAAAAAACAGGTGCTCTCATTATCCGAAGAATTTTTAAACAATGAAAGCTCTTCTGTGGAAATAAGGGTAAATGTAATCTACGACAGCAAAAAGGGTGACATAATAAACCAATATATAAATTTCACAAAGGTCTATAACGAACAAGTCAAAATCCACGGCAGAACCGCAACAGCCGTGCTTGAGACAATAAAAATATGCGAAGATAAAAATATTTTAAGTGAATTTTTGAAAACCAGAGAAAGTGAGGTTCGAGATACTATGATGCTTTTATTTGACCAAGAATATATTACAAATCGAGAAATCGAAAGAGCTAAAATCGAAGCCGAAGCCAGAGGTGAAGCCATCGGAAAAGCCAAGGGCGAAGCTATTGGAAAAGCCAAGGGCGAGGCCATCGGTATAATAACTACCTGCAAGGATTTAGGTGTTTCTTTTTCCGAAACAATAAAGAGAATTTCCGATAAATTCAATATTTCCCTTTCCGAAGCCGAAATACAGGTTAAAGAATGTTGGTGAGGTTCGAGATACTATGATGCTTTTATTTGACCAAGAATATATAACAAACCGAGAAATCGAAAGAGCTAAAGCCGAAGCCGAAGCCATAGGCAAGGCAAAAGGCGAAGCTATTGGAAAAGCCAAAGGCGAGGCGGTCGGTATAATAACCACCTGCAAGGATTTGGGTGTTTCTTTTTCAGAAACAATAAAAAGAATTTCAGATAAATTCAATATTCCTCTTTCCGAAGCAGAAAATCAAGTTAAAGAATGTTGGTAAATCACATTCCCCCTCGGATATCATGTCCGAGGGGGATAGTTTTTTACTTATAAATTCCTCTTATCTACCAAACTGTCATTACAACTCTTATATCAACAGATTTTCAACAAAGCTTCAACATTTTATTAAACAGATTTTTCGTAGCCTATTTTGTTTTCTATAACTGCCCACAGCTCATCTTTTCCGCTTTTGTTTTCACTACTGAAAGGTATGAGTATATCTTCGCTTGAAAGACCGAAAGCTTGGCTGAGCATTTTTTTATGCTTCGGCAGCTGACTTCTTTTCAATTTGTCGCTTTTTGTTGCCACAATGACTATGTCGTGACCGTAATGCTTAAGCCAGTCGTACATCATCTTATCATTTTCACCCGGTTCGTGCCTTATATCAACAAGCAAAATTATCGCACGCAACTCTTCTCTTTTTATGAGGTAATCCTCAATCATCTTACCCCACTTTTCAATCTCGGACTTTGCCGCTCTTGCATAGCCGTAACCCGGCAAGTCCACAAAATAAAGTTCATCTTCAACGTTATAGAAATTTATGGTTCTTGTTTTGCCCGGATTTTGACTTGTTCTTGCAAGTGCCTTTCTGTTTATCATACAATTTATAAGTGAACTCTTGCCCACATTTGATTTGCCCGCAAAAGCAACCTCGGGCATACCCGTTTCGGGATACTGTGCTTTTTTAACGGCAACAGCCTCCAAAGATACATTATTTACATTCATTACATTTCCTCCAGTACATTCTTCAACTTCCTCAAATCTTCAAAATACACATCGGTCAAGGCTCTGTTATATATTATTGCCGCAGGGTGAAAAAGCGGAAAAACTTTTTTACCGTCTTTCTCCGTGAGAGTGCCGTGACAATCGCCAATCACAATTTTACTATCACCCATAACATTTTTAAGTGAAAAATTACCGAGTGTAACTATTATCTTTGGATTTATAAGCTCAATTTCCTCCAAAAGTCTGGGAACAAAAAAAGCCAGTTCCTCTTTATTCGGTGGTCTGTTTACGGGTTTGCCCGTTTTGGGGCTGGGTTGGGTGGGACGCAATTTTACAACATTTGATATATAAACCTGCTCCCTTTTAATTGACAATGTCTCCAAAAACTCCGTTAAGTTTTTTCCTGCCTTGCCGACAAAGGGTTTTCCCTGTTTTTCCTCTTCTCCGCCCGGTGCTTCGCCAATCAACATAATATCGGCATTTTTTCTGCCGTCACCGAAAACTATTCTTCTTTCGGGAAAAGCAATTTCGCTTTCCCTTTTCATTTTTTCATTAAACTGCTGTATATCCATGTTATTTCAATTTCCTCTTTATCATATATGCGGGCAAGGCGGATATTATCATACCCGATACAAAGCCGCCCAAATGCGCATAATTATCCACATTTACCATAAGTGCTCCCGCACCTATGCTCACAACGGCAAATATTGCCGTAAGTTGCAAATCGAAGCCGTCCATATTTTTCCCGACTATCAACGTATACACAAGCATAGCACCCATCAAGCCGAAAATAGCACCCGATGCACCTGCCGATACAGCATCGGAAAACATAAGGCTTGTGCAGCTTGCTACTATACCCGAAATAATGTACACAATTATAAACCATATTCTTCCGTAGTATTTCTCAATTCGTGAACCGAGTATATACAGTGAAAGTCCGTTTGCAAGCAAATGTGCAATACCTATATGCAAAAACATACAAGTAAAAAGCCTGTACCATTGACCGCTCTTCACAAGTGCCGAATCCAACGCACCGAAATCCAAAAGCACATTTGTATTTGTTGAACCTCCTGCAAGCTCCATAGCCGTAAACACAACCACATTTACAGCCAAAAGAATGAGAGTTATTATGTTGCCTCTGCTTTTTATTCGTTCAAACTCCGTTGCCGCCGCTTTGCCGGACATATCCCTAAGTGTTGACGGAGAATCATCGCCTTTAAAAGCGCCGTCGGCTATTTTACCTACATTTGCAACTTCACTCGGTTGATAGCCAAGTATATCTCTCTTACCATTTTCAACGTCCGCAATCCATCTGAGCTCCGTGTAACTGCCGTCAAAGTCCTCAATCTCCAATGTGCAAAAATTCTTAAGTTTTTCATCGGGCACTTTTGAAACGAAGATACCCGTCAAAATAAGCTTTGTGTTTTGAGATACGGAAAACCGCTGTTTCAAAAATCTTGAAACCTGTTCAAAAATTTGGCTGTAGTGTTCTTCATTATCCGTATTCACGGCTACCACCGCATAAATACAGCTGCTTTCCCGCTTAAGTACACCCACATATTTACTGTTATCCGTTATAGCCTCGTTGTCGTAGAGATTTTGAACGGCTCTGAATCCGTCATTCAAAAGCCCCTGCACAAGACTTGTATAATATGACATATCTATATTATCCTTTCAAAAATATACTGCCAACCAAAGAGCATAGCCGTTCCGGGCAGACCGAAAAAAGTGCATATCGCCGCACTGAAACCATTTATTCCGACAGCTATTCCCCATGGTGAGAGTAAAAAATCAGCTGCAAATATTGCTGCCACACCCGCAACACATCTAAATATAAGCCTTAAAACAGCTTTAAACGGTTTTGTGAATATCACTGCCAAAAGCATAACACCGCAAAGCACCATCATAAGAATCATAATTCTTTCCACATTCATAAGACACACCTCTTTGTATATCTTATGTTACAAGCGGAAAATTTAAAACCTCAATTCAAAATCAACGGTTCTTTGTGAATATGCCCACGGATAAAACACATCATATTCCGTATTCTTAGCCGCAAAGTGCTTATTATAAAGCATTTCTCTTTCCCTGTCAAGTCTGCGCAGTTTTTGCTCACTCAAAAGGTCATTACCCCTTGTTGCACTCTCGTGGTGAATGAGATATGTTTCTGCAATATTGACATTATACCACCCTTTTTCATAAAGCTTAAGGCACAACTCCACATCGTTATATGCAACACAAAGGTCCTCATCAAAACCGCCAACCTCGGTAAACTTTTGTTTTGACACCATCATAGCTGCCGCAGTAACGGCAATACAATCATAGGTATATCTGTTTCTCCCGAAAGCATGGTTTTCATCATCGGTCAAACCCTGCAGCAAATGTACGGGACCTGTCGGAAACAGCGCCACGCCGCAATGCTGTATTGTTTTTTTATCGGGATATAAAAGTTTTATACCAACCGCACCACAGTGTTTTTCGGCTGCTTTCGAAAACATATATTCTATCCATTGCCCGTTATCGGCTGTGATATCATCATTCAAAAACAGGAGGTAGTCCCCCTCCGCATTTTCTGCACCGATATTGCACATACATGAAAAATTAAATTCACTTTTTTGATATATATATTTCTTTCTCACCGCAGCGTTGCAATCGTTTACAATCGAATTATATTTTTTTCTGTTTTCGTCACTGCTGCCGTTATCCACAACAATGATTTCATACCGTATATCTTTTATCGAAGCCGTAACGGTTGAAAGACAGTTTTTCAAAAGTGCCGGATTATCCTTGCTGGGTATTATTATACTCACAATTCCATCAAATTTTTTTATTTGCGTCCCACTTTTTTCGAGCCTTTCACCACCGATGTTATGGCTTATTATTTTGGGAATATGACCTACTTTTTTCGCTCCCGATGCAATTTTTTTGACCGTACCACAGCCAAATTCATCACAGCTCAAAGCACTTCTTTTAAATACGGAAACACCGCCGATATACCAAAAGGCTTCAAGCGTATCCGGACTGTAATTCGGTTTAAAAAATGGATTGCACCTTTTTCCCCCGACAATGCTGTCCTCATCGCCGTATATAAAATCATAATCATCCTCATTCAGCTTTTTTGCCACCTCATAAAGTGAATGCCTGCTCAATACATACCCATCGGACACAAAGGCAATATAATCGCCCTTTGCTTCCTTTACGCTTTCGACTGCTTCATAATTTTCATAGTCAACATCCACCTGTGATTTTGAAACCACGGATATAAAGGGAGAATACGGCAAATCACCGTATTTTTCACCGTATTCTTCTTTCCCCTCATATTTTTTTATAAAATGCCTGTACTTTGCCTCGGGACTGAGTTTTGAATAAAATTCCTCACAAACTCTGCTCCACACGGGTGAAAATCCGTTACGTCTTATAAAAGACAGTAATCTTTTCATTTATTTTGCCACCTCGGCATTTATATCGATATAGCAATCAAATGTTCTTCCCCATGGGAAATTACAAGTTGCAATATCAAACTTTTTGAGTTTATAAACCTTATCACCAAGCTTGTAATCAGCTGTCAAAAATGCATTGTTTACTGTGTCCGTATTCAGCATTGAATAGAGCATTGTGCTGTTTGTCAAGTCCTCGCCCTGCGGCTTGAGGCCCTTATTTGCAAGCTGCTTTTTTGCATCTGCTGTGTATACGCCATCCTCATAAATGTGCTGTCCGAGCATAACAGCCTGTGACTTCACAAGGTCACTGCCGGGTCTGCTTTGCTGTGCTATGGCATAAGTTTGTGCATGAGCCACACCGAGTCCTATTGCATTTCCGTTTGTGTTCCAAGCTGAATATGCACTAAGCTGTGCCGCATTCATCTGCAATGCAGATGGCTTTGCCGCCAACATTGTCTTTAACACAGTATTATTTGAATTTGTGCTTGTATAAAGCTCTATAAGTGCAACATTAATGCCCTTTTTGTAATCGGTGTTCATTTTTGAAATAAAGTCTTTGTAATTGAATTTACGGCTGTAATCATACACGTATATTCTTGTTGACTTATCGGTAGCGTAGTTCACGCTAAGTCCGCCGGAAGCAAAATTCACAGCTGTGCTCATAATAACATGAGGATTTTTAACATCATAGGTTGCAACATCGCTTTGAAGCTCATTCCACTTTGTATCCTCAAATTTTGCCGTAAGATTTTTTCTTTTTGCAAGTGACCTTGCATATATGAGCTGTGGTATTTCATCCGTGCCGTAAATTACGTTTACTCTTTTACTCTCGCCCCTGAATGATTTCACTTTTTCATCGTTGCCGTAAGCATCAATTATTTTTGTGCTGATTGAATCTCTGTCCTTAAGCAAAGCACCTCTTGCAAAGCTGAATTTAACAGCCGCACCGCTTTCACTCTGTATCCAATTTTCTTCATTTCCTCCGTTTGAATACAAATATACAACAGAATTAGGCAACTGAATATCGTCGTTGCTCACAACTATATCGCTTATTCTTCCCTCCTGCTGCAATGCAAGCGCATAAGCAAATATATCTTTTGTCTTATCAAAAGGAAGTTTATAGTCATCTATACACTTTTTATACTCACCCTTGCTGTAATAATTCTTTTTAAAATCATTCAAAAAGCTTTTTTCCCAGCTTGAAAGAGATTCAACACCCAATTCGTTTTTCTTTGATTCAACATAACCGTATTCAAGCAAAAGTTGTGACGGTGTTACCTCACTGTATGTGTTTGCAAATTCGGTATAGTTTGCATAATCTTTGTGAGAGTTCAGATAATACCAACCCAAGCCCTTAACCTTGTTGTCGTTAGGCCAGATGGTATTAAAACGTGTTTCCGGCAAGGTTCTCGGCATCTGTATATTTATGTAGTATACGGGATTTCTGTTGCCGTACACAAGTGATTTCAAATCCGCAAGTGCCTTGTCGCAATCGGCATAATTTTTTCCGCAACGGCTGCCGACAAGTCCGTTTGTTATATATGAAGAAGTGTTTATTATTACGGTTGTGCCTGCCGTATCGTGCGCCGCTGTCATATTTGCAATTTCTGCTCTCACAGCTGCACTGTTTGCAAGACGGTTATTTTCCTCGTAAGCTGAAAAATAGTCCAAATTATCTTTATCCGCATATTCCACCTTATCCCCGCCAACTGCGGCAAGGTTTGAAAGATAGTCCGTACTTATGGGACGAGAATCCAATGGTGCTGTAACTATTGTGTTTGCATAAGCCGCCTTTGCCATACAAAGTGAAAGTGCAAGCACCGCAAAAAATTTCAGTTTCATATTAATAATCCTCCGTATCAATATATTTTAAAGCAATTCTGAGATATTATATAATCATTATATCACAGTACAAATCATATTACAAGAAATTTATCGCATACAAATATATCACCGGAACACCGATTTTTACGGTAAAAATTAAATTTTGATTAAAAAATAAACAAAAAATCATTAAAAAAAGGTTGACAGTTAAACTGTTTTACGCTAAAATGGTTTTAATCAAAAATAGTTTTATACTCAATATATTTTTTTGAGTTGAAAAGGAGGTGTAAATTTGGACGATGAAAATATAAATCCGCTTATCGAAACAGCCGCCGAAAAATGGGTGAAACTTGTTGATATCGGCTGGCGACTTCGAAAGAAGAAGAACAATTTTCGTTCCGCTTCCGAACATAAAATAAGTCAACGCCAGTTTAAAATACTTGTTTCAATTGAATTTGCAGGTATCAACACTGTATCGGACTTAGCCAAAGCTATGGCTTTAAGCAAAAGCACCATGTCAATAATAACGACTAAAATGATAAAAAGCGGCTATATAGAAAAGAAGCGCCCCACAATATCACAGGATAAAAGACAAGTCTTTTTCAAGGTTACGGAAACGGGCTTTAATATTTTGAAAGCACAGACCGAAAAAAATATTGCGGTCTTTCGTGATTTTTACAACGAAATTTCCGAATCACAAAGAGAAAACTTCCGAAACGGTGTGAAGCTCTTAAGAGAATTGTCACCTACAAACCAACAATGCACGGAAGCTCTTGTTAAAAAGTACACCAAGGATTTTACGGATGATGATGAATTCTTATCCGTATTGGAAGATTTGAGTTATTTTTCCTTTAGTATACTGGATAGAAACGCAAAGGAATTCAGCTCCGTTTGTACCAATCCCAAAAATGAGCTAAAGGCACTTACGGAACATCAACTTCAAATTATATTTTGTGTGAGAGTTTTGGAATTGGACACAATATCAAAGCTTTCCGAATTTTTGGGTGCAAGCAGCAGCACACTTTCAATAGCTGTTTCAAAGCTTGTAAACATGGGCTATTTAAGAAAGACATATCCAGATATGGATAGCGACGGAAGATTTGTTTATATAAAGCCGACCGACAAAACAATAATCATGTTTGACGAGGCTTATATAAATGCACAAAGGCACATCAAAACCGATATGCTTAAAAAGCTTTCCGATGAAAATTTGAAAAAATTTATATCGGGTATGGATTACCTTTTAAAGGTTTTCGAATAAACGGCGATTAAAATTCGCACTTATTATATTAAGTAAGAACTCATTATATGAAAAAAATTTAAAGGGAGGAAATATATAATGAAAAAATCGTTAAAGCTTGCCGCTGCACTCATTGCGAGCGTAATGCTCTTCAGCGCTTGCGGCAAAACCGAGGAGGCAACGGTTACGGAAAAAAACACCGCTGTTGAAGTTCAAACTCTTGAAAGTGGTTCAATAAGCAAAAAGGTAACTTATGCAGGCAAGGTTGCGGCAAACCAAACCGTAAACGTAACATCCAAGGCTTCCGGACAGGTAAAGGAAATTAACTTTGATGTAGGCGACAGAGTTAAGAAAGGTGATGTTCTTTTCACAATAGACACAAAGGATATCAACGACCAGATAAAAACGCTTGAAGCAAGTCTCCAAATAAGTCAAGCAGGCGTAAACAGTGCCAAAACGTCACTTTCTCAAAGCACGGACGGCGGTCAAATCCAGACTTCAAAGGTTCAGCTTGAAAATGCGGTAAAAACGGCACAAAAGAGTGTCGATAACGCGCAAGTCGGCGTAGATAACGCAAAGGTGACAATCAGCACCACAAAGACAGCAGTAGACACTGCAAAGGCAAATTACGATGACCTTGCAACAAAATACCAAAACTACACCACAATGTATCAGCAGGGCATAATTTCAAAGAACGATTTTGATTCTGTGGAACTTGGCTACACTTCCGCTAAGAACAGCTATGACCAAGCTCAGAACAGCTACAGTCAAGCTCAGCTTGCCCTCACCTCTGCCGAAAATCAGCTTGAACAGGCTCAAACAGGTTTACAGCAGGCACAGGACAGCCTTGATATATTCAACGGCAAAACAATTTCCGATAATAAGGAAAGTGCATCAAACGGTGTTAAAACAGCCGAAGCAAACAGAAATTCCGTTGAAACACAGCTTTCCGTTCTCCGTTCACAGCTTTCCGATTACACGGTAAAAAGTCCTATCGACGGTGTAATTTCAGCAAAGAACATTGAGGTTACAAATATGGTAAGTGCGGCTTCCGTTCCTTTCGTTATAAACGATACGGATACTGTTACGGTAGACGTAGACGTAAGTGAAAGCATAATCAACAGCATACACGTTGGTGACAGCGTTGATGTTTCCGCTTCCGGCAACAATATGACAGGTACTGTCAAAACGGTAAATACGGTTGCTGGCACGGGTGGCACTTATGCAATTGAGATAAGTGTACCAAATCCCGACGGCACATTAAAGCCGGGTATGTTTGCAAACATAAGTTTCGTAAGCGAAAGCTCCACAGATACATTGGTTGTGCCGAGAAATACGGTTCTTGAAAACAGTACGGAAAAATACGTTTATATACTTGAGGGCAACAAGGCTGTTAAAAAGGTTGTTGAAACAGGTATAGACGACGGTGAAAACATCGAAATAACAAATGGTGTCAATGACGGTGACACAATTGTTGTTACGGGACAAAGTTATCTCTCCGATGGTGACAATGTAAAGGTTGTTACTCCGGAAACAACAAAGAACGAAGATGAAAATGTTGCTTCAACAACAGAGGAGGCAAAATAAATGAATATTGCAAAAATAACGGTTAAAAGACCTATTGCCACATTGATGGTAATATTGGTTGTAATATCTTTCGGTTTGCTTTCGTTGACATCACTCGGACTTGACCTTTTCCCTAACATGAACATTCCCGTTGTACTCGTAATGACAACTTACGACGGTACGGGTCCCGAGGAAATGGAGTCCCTCATATCAAAACCACTTGAAGAAAGTCTTTCTTCCGTCAGCGGTCTTGATACATTATCCAGTACATCAAGTAACGGTGTTTCAACAGTTGTTGTAAGATTTGAAAATGACGTGGATGTTGATAATGCGGCCGCCGATGTACGTGAAAAAGTTGATATGGTAAAGAGTTCACTCCCCGATGATGCGGGTGACCCAATGGTACTTAAAATAGATATCAACTCCATGACGGGCTTAATGCTCAGTGTCACAGCCGACGGCAAGGATTTATCCGAGCTTAAAACCCTCCTTGATGATGATATCGTTCCCGTGCTTGAAAGACAGGACGGCGTAGGTTCCGTATCACTCACAGGCGGTAAGGAAACAGAAGTAAGAGTTGTTATAGACCCCGAAAAACTCAGAGGTTACGGCATAAGCGAATCAACCGTATCAAGTATGATTACAGCCGAAAACCTCAACACCCCTCTCGGTTCTATAGACAGAGGCGATAAAAACCTTACTCTTCGTATAAAGGGTGAATATCAAAACATAGATGAAATTTCAAATATTCCGCTCACAACATCAACAGGCGGTACAATACATATAAGAGACGTGGCGGAAGTTTATGAAGCCCCTGCGGATTCCACAAGTGTGTCATACACGGATGATATGGAGAGTATTATGCTCACAATATCAAAGCAGTCAACGGCTAACACCGTTTCAATGTCAGACTCTGTTATGAGCAAGCTTGAAGAGCTCAAAAAAGATTACCCCGAGCTTAACTTCCTTGTTATTTACGACCCTGCCGATTACATCAGAGATTCACTTTCAAGTGTTGCAAACTCTGCCGTAACAGGTGGTATACTTGCGGTTATCGTACTTTTCATCTTCCTCAGAAGTATAAGATCAACAATAGTTGTCGGCGTTGCAATGCCCGTATCTATCATTGCGACATTTGCGGCTATGAAAATTGCAGGTATCAACTTCAACCTTATGTCACTGGGCGGTCTTACGCTTGGTATAGGTATGCTTGTTGATAACTCCATAGTTGTTTTGGAAAGTATATACCAAAAACTCGAACAAGGTATAGACAAATATACGGCGGCTGTTGAAGGTACACGAGAGGTTACAAACTCCGTTATCGCCTCAACACTCACAACCGTAGTTGTTTTCCTGCCTATCACATTTGTAGGCGGCACAATAGGCGAACTCTTCAACGATATGTGTCTTACAATCGTGTTCTCTCTTGCTTGTTCACTTATCGTTGCCCTCACATTCGTGCCTATGGCATCATCAATTCTCCTTAAACCGGAGGATATTATTGCAGGCAACAAAGTTGAAAGAAAGGGTATTATCAGAATAATAAACATACCTTTTGATATTGTATCAGCAGGTATAGATAAGCTTTCATCAGGCTATAAAAAGTTGCTCCACAGAGCACTTATAAACAAGAAGATTACACTTCTTATTTCAATTGTTTTCGTTATACTCACAGGTTTCGCACTACAGTATGTAGGTGTGGACTTCATGCCGCAAAGTGATGAAGGTTCCGTTGAAATCGATATTTCTTGTCCTAAGGGCAGTGATATTGATGTTACGGAGGGTATTGCTTGGCAAGTAATTGACAAAATAAGAAACGTGCCCGAAATTGAACATATATCATTAAGTGCGGGTAGCAGCGGTGGTTTATCATCAATTATGGGTGCATCCGATGACAGTGCAACAATCACAATCGACCTTGTTGACCTTGAACAAAGAGACCGTTCATCAGATGAGGTTGCGCAACAAATGCGTGAACTCACAAAGGATATTGCAGGTGCGGAAATTGAATGTACATCTTCATCAAGCTCCATGGGTTCATATTCAAGCAGTGGTATTGAATTGGATCTTTACGGTGATGATAATGATAAGCTTAGAGATATTTCCGACCAATACGTAACCGCAATTGAAAAGATACCGGGTCTTGTAGACGTTAAGAGTTCTTATGAGGACGGTTCACCACAGACAACAATCAGAATTAACAGAGATAAGGCATACAGCTACGGCATAACAACAAGCTCCATAGCAGCTATGCTCAGAATGGCTGTTACAGGTACAACACCTACAACCTACAAAATAAATGATACCGAATATGATATCAGAATTATGCAGGACAGTGACAAAATCAACTTTATTTCAGATGTTGAAAACATACTTATACCTACGGCACAGGGCGGTTCAATACCTCTTTCCGAAATTGCTGAAATTTCAAGTGAAGATGTGCCTACAGCCATCACAAGAGAAGATCAGGCTAAGTATGCAACGGTTACAGCCAACCTTGAAAACATAAGTACGGGTGATGCAAGATCACAGATTATAGATGCAATAAAGGATATTCAGCTTCCCGATGACTATTCATACAAGTTCGGCGGCACAACGGAGAGAATGACAAAGGCATTCAAGAACCTCGGTCTTGCCCTCATTATGGCTGTGTTCCTTGTATATATGGTTATGGCTG
>CAZUXS010000031.1:0-18067 GCA_964624605.1 uncultured Lachnospiraceae bacterium
CTGTTTTATTTGTTTCATATATAACAAAACCGGGTTTTGCACCATTCGGTTTTTTGACGTTTCTCTTTTCCGTATAATCCACGGGCACAAGTGTGGACTCCCTTGCCTTACTGTAATAAGCCGCAAGGTTTGCCGCCTCATTCAGTGCCGTATCCGTTATTTCTCTCTCCCTCTCGGCGCACACAATAACGTGTGAACCGGGGATATTTTTGGTGTGCATCCATATATCGTTGGACTTTGCCATTTTAAGTGTGAGCATATCATTTTGTATATTGTTCTTGCCCACATAAATATCAAAGCCATCGGAAGATTGAAAATGCAACGGTTTGGATTTTTTACGGCTCTTGTTGCCCTTTTCCGCCTTTGCCTTTTTTATATATCCGCTCTCAAAAAGCTCACGGCGAATTTCCTTTACATCCTGCTCATCAACGCAGTTTTCAACAGAAGTCAACACTCCTTCAAGATATTCCAACTCTTCTTTGTTGGACACAATCTGTTCCTGCAAAGCAGCGTAAGTTCTCTTTGCTTTGTTGTATTTTTTGAAATACTTTTGAGCATTTTCGGCAGGTGTCAAATTGCCGTCAAGACTTATTTCAATCTCTTCATAGTTTTCGGAATAAAAATTCGCAAGCTTAACGGTTGTCATACCCTTTTTAACCGCATAAATGTTAGCTGTCAAAAGCTCACCGCAAAGTCGCAGTTCATCACGGTTTTCAATATCTTTAAGTGTCTGCTGCTGCATATCATATTTACGCACACAACGGTCTATATTCTGCGATATGAGATGCTTCAAATCCTGTGTTTTTTGGTTTATTCTGTATGAAAAATCTCTCTTTTCATAAAACTTTTCAACCAACTCGGAAGTGGTATCGTAGTCCTTTTTCTCGTTATTCTTAAACTGCAACATAGTCAGCACGGAAAAATCTATTATACCACCCGCCTCATTATATATTATGTGAGGATGATACTCTTTATTTTTTATTTTTTCAACTATGTTCTGAAATCCGTAATAAAGAGCCTTTCTGCCGTTTTCGTCCAAGCTTTCCACGTTGTCGGACGGGTCAATTCCGCTCCTGTAGCATATCTCACCTGCCACAATGGGGCTTATGCCGTTATAACTTTTGTAGATTACATTTTGAGCCTTTTGGCTTTTGAAGTTTTCCAAAGCCTTTTCAAAATTTTCTTCATTAAGTTCAAGCGGAGAAATTTTTGTTTGATTCGGCGGCATAGCATAAGCCTTGCCCGGCAATACCTCACGCACGGAACTTTTCTCATGAGTTATATGCTTTGCACAATCAAGCACAGTGCCGTTTTCATCAATCAATATAAGGTTGCTGTGTCTGCCCATAATCTCCAAAATAAGAGTTTTTATCGTATAGTCACCCATTTCATTGAGTGCCTCGATTTTTATATTGAGTATTCTGTCAAAATCGGGCTGTGTCACCTCAATTATCTTTCCGCTTTGAATGTGCTTTCTGAGCACCATACAAAAAAGCGGAGGATTAAGCGGATTATCCTTTGTTTTATCGGTGAAATGAAATTTGGGGTTAGACGGATTGGCACTCAAAAGCAGCTTATAAACACAGCCAAAGCTCCTGATACCCAGTATTATTTCATCACTTTCGGGCTGGTATACCTTGTCAACTCTGCCCCCGATTATTTTTTCTTTCAATTCCTCACAAAGTGCAGAAATCGTTATTCCATCATAAGCCATAATATTTCCTCCGAAAACAATCTTATATCTTTTTATTATACCTCAAAACAAGTTTATTTTCAACCAATTAATAAAATAAATATCTCCAAATTAAATACAGTAAAAATAAATACACATAAGTTGAAACAAGCATTTGTGAAACACTCCGATATTATATACTTTCATTGACAAATTTCGCAATAGGAGTTAAAATATTTTTATAAAACGATTATAAAATATGTCATTTTCGGCAACATAATTTTTAACATCGGGAGGTTTTTTATGCAGGAAATAAAGTGCCCTAAATGTGGCGAGGTTTTTCAGGTTGATGAATCCGGATACGAAGCCATAGTTAAGCAGGTCAGAGATAAAGAATTTATTAAGGAAATAATGCAGAGAGAAGAGCTTTTCAATAAAGAAAAAGCAAATGCCGTCACCCTCGCTCAAATGAATATGAAAGAAGCTTTCAGCAAAGAGCTTGCGGAAAAAAACAGAGAAATTGAAAAGCTCCTTGCAAAACTGGATGCGGAAAACACTCAAAAACAGCTTGAAGTCAGAGAAGCGGTTTCCGTAAAGGATAAGGAAATATCCGAAAAAACAAATGAAATCACCGTATTAAAATCAAAGCTCGACAATATGGAATCCGAAAAAGCACTTGCTATCAACAATGCAATTGCAGAAAAAAACAAAGAAATATCCGAAAAAAAGGAAGAAATTCTGCGTCTTAACAACAGAATTGAAACAAATGAACAGGCATTTCAATTAAAGGAAAAGGACCTTAAAGAAAAATACAACAATATGCTTGAATACAAGGATGAACAGATTGCCCAATATAAGGATTTTAAGGCTAAATTATCCACCAAAATGATTGGTGAAAGCCTTGAAAAGCACTGCGAAACAGAATTCAACAAACTTCGTCCGTCAGCTTTCAGAAATGCTTATTTTGAAAAGGATAACGATGCAAAAGCGGGTTCCAAGGGTGATTATATTTTCAGAGATTACGATGAGAACAATGTTGAAATAATATCCGTAATGTTTGAAATGAAAAATGAGATGGATACAACGGCAACAAAGCATAAAAATGAGGACTTTTTTGCCAAACTGGATAAAGACAGAAACGAAAAAGGCTGCGAATACGCAATACTTGTATCTATGTTGGAAGCTGATGACCCTCTTTACAACGAGGGTATAGTGGATGTTTCTCACCGCTATCCTAAGATGTATGTTATAAGACCTCAATTCTTCATACCTATAATCACATTGCTTAGAAACGCCGCTTTGACGTCTCTGGAAGCTAAAAAGGAACTCGCCGTTATTCGCAATCAGAACATTGATATAACAAATTTTGAGGACAATATAGAAACGTTCAAAAGCCAGTTCAAGCGTAACTTTGACCTCGCAAGCCAAAAATTTACGACGGCAATTGATGAAATCGATAAAACCATATCCCATCTGGAAAAGGTAAAGCAAAATCTTCTTTCATCCGAAAATAACCTTAGATTGGCAAACAAAAAGGCAGAGGACTTGACAATAAAACGACTTACCAAAAACAATCCTACAATGAAAAAAATGTTTGATGAACTTGATAAGGAATAGCGTTGGTTCGAGTTAAATTTTCACAACTTACGATTATAATACAATAACTTCAAAAGGCAATTCACGGAAATTATTACTTCCCGAAATTGCCTTTTATATATTTCCCCGCACCATTTCAATCAATATATTTACAAAACCGTCATTATTTTCAAGCTATTCATACATAAAATTTATTTACCGACATATCCTTTTAACAAAATAAATCGGGTGAATATTTTATGAATAAGCTAAAAAAAATTACAATCAAAAAATCGTTGGGAGCAGCTTTAGGCATAGTCCTTTGTTCCGCCCTGCTTTTAACCGTCGTACCTGTGATACACAATTCCCTCTACCCCGTTGCTGCAACCGTTGCAGCAAAAAAGCAACTGCCTATATACTGCGTAAATACAGGTGAGGACAAAAAAGTTGCCATAAGTTTTGATGCCGCATGGGGAGCTGACGATACGGACCGTTTACTTGATATACTCAAAGAAAATGACGTTAAAGCCACATTTTTTCTTTGCGGATACTGGGTTGACAAATATCCCAACGAAGTAAAGAAAATATATGAATCGGGTCACGACATAGGCAATCACAGCAACACCCATCCCCACAGCTCCAAACTTTCACTTGAAGAAAATAAAAACAACATAAAAGCCTGCCACGACAAAATCAAAAATCTTTTGGGATATGAAGCATTTTTGTATCGACCGCCTTTCGGTGAATATAACGATACCGTGCTGAACGCTGCAAAGGAATGTGGCTATTATTCAATACAATGGGATATAGACAGCCTTGATTGGAAAAATCTTGGTGTTGAGAATGAAATCAACAAGGTTGTAAACAATCCAAAACTCGGAAACGGGTCTATAATACTTTTTCACAACGATGCAAAATACACTCCCGATTGTCTTGATACCATACTCAAATCACTCAAAGAAAAAGGATATGAAATTGTGCCTGTTAGTGAGCTTATAATGCGTGATGGCTTTTATATGGATACCGAAGGCAGGCAGCAGCCCACCGTAAACACTGCAAACACCGAAATCACCACGAACAATGAAAACACTTCGAACTCCGAAAGCACCTCAAACAGTGAAAACACCTCCGTTAGTTAAAAAAATAAGCGGTGAACAGAATCTACTGCCCACCGCTGTTATACTTTAAATTTTACTTTCCGACTTTAAAAACAAAATCAGAATTCAATGATTTTTGAAGAATATATGAAGCATCATTTGCTGAAAGTATTCCGTCACTATCCACATCAAGTGCCTGCATATAATCAACAACATCCTCTATCTTAAGCTTATGGTCGATATTATTGGACTTTTCAAGAGTCAATGCAGCATCATTTGCCTCAACAGCACCGTTATTATCGGCATCACCGTATACAAAGTTTGATGAAACTTTTTCAAGTGATATGTTGCTGAACTCCGTCTTGTTGTATCTTACAAGTCCTATCTCATCCTGTGCGGCATCGGTTGCAAAACCAATATAGCACTCATCCGGAAGAGTTGTTGTGAAGCTCTGGATTTCCGTCCAATTTTCACCATCAAGAGAACCTGCAACTGTAACTCTCTTATTTACCTTTTCAAGGCGAATCCAACCGTAGTTAGGTTCAAGGTCCTCACGTTTTGTAGGAATGCCAAAGACGTTCATTACTCCACTGCCGCTTACTGCACTAACCGTGTTTGCAGCCTTACCGCCCTTTGTGCTTCTGTACAGAGGTCTGATATTTTTAGCCTTTACACCCTCGCCTGTGATATCCGTATAATTTTCATAATCTTCACCTTTGAGGTATGTAACAGCACCCATATAGAACTCACTGTCCGCATCAAGGTCAGCCGCAATCATAAGACCTGAATGTTGATAGTAATCAAGCTTTGCAAGGTTATTTACCTTTGCTGTCATAACAACATCGCCGCTTACCTTCTTATAGTTGAAGTGGAAACCTTCGTTATCTGTGAAGCTTTCACCCGTTGCAAGTCTGCCGACTCTGCCCGCACCCTGCGAAACAAGTGTGCCTGTTGCCTCGTCGTAGCTATCTGAACCTGCAGCTCTTACATAACCGATGTCTGTTGATGTGAAGCCGTCAAGATTCTTGCCGATTGTGTCCGCCGTAACAACGGTTACAGGTATTGAATCGGTGAATACGCTTGTATCACCTGCATACACTCTTGCGGCAATTCTATATGCACCCTTTTCTTCGGGTGTAAACTTCACACTTAAGCTGTTGCCGCTAACCTTTGAAGTTTGTATAACTTTTTCATTGAGATATACACTCGCAGAGTCAATCACATCATTGAACTTACTTGTCGGCTTAATGTTCATTGTGTATGTCTTACCTGCTTCAAATGTCACATTTGCAGATGAAGAATTTGCAATCTCTGCACCGCTTTCATCCACAATTGATGTGATTGTTGCCTGCATATCGGATGCCTTTGTATATTCGCCATCCCATTCACCTAAGAGGTCATTTGCGTAAATCTCGGCATTTGTGTAGCCTACATAAGGCTTTGTCTCATCTGTGCAAAGCTTAGCCGCATCACTCTTATCATTCTTGTCGAAACCGAACCTATCTTCATAAGCATCCGGAATACCGTCACCGTCTGTATCGGTTTCTGTCATAGTATATACGGTGCTGTCATAGCCGCCGTCCTCTTCGTCACTGTTTACAAAGTAACCTGTGCCGTTTTTAACCTGATTTATAATTCTGCGGTCTACGGCATCTCTGAAATAACTTGCACCAACACTGTCAAGTACCTTTGTGTAAGCATCCTCGGCAGATGTAGCCTCATAAGGAACTTCCATTTCGGCAGGTGAAGAAAGCACCTTAGCGTTACTGTCAAGCTCATAGAAACCAAGTGAGTTATCCTTTGTTACAGCATCACTTGATGTCATAACATTGTTCTTTATAAAATAAGAACTGATTAAGTCACCACTTGAATCACAATCGAAAAATCTTGTATATGCCTTTGCAACGGTATTCGGACCCGGCTTATAGTAGTTACCCTCAAAGTTAACCTTTCCGTTACCTCTTTCACCGCCGTAGGCTGAATTGTGACCCCAGTTGTAGCATACATTATTCTTATAATCAAGCTTATTTTGATATGTTATGCCATTGAGTGTGAAACTACCTTCAAAACGAGGTGTTCTTGTGCCGTGGTTTGCATAAAGGTTATGTGTGAATGAAGTGTTGTAGCCGTTGGCAAGTGTACCCATACCATGCTTTGCTTCACTCTCACCGCTTTCAATCTCAACATCGGTATTGTTTACACCGTTCTTATTTACCATTGAAAGACTGTTTGCAATGATATTATACTGAATACTGGAGTTGATAAGTTCTTTCATACTGAAAGTTTCATCAACGCCCCATTCAAATGAACAATGGTCAACAACGATGTTCTCGCCTGATGCTGATGCCGCATCACTGTCATAACCGTCACCAAGCCTGAAACGAACATAACGCATAATTGTGTTGCCGCTTATCTTGGCACTTGCACCTGCGATTGTGATACCTGCGCCCGGTGCCGTCTGTCCCAAAATTGTTGTGTTTGAAGGGATGTTCATTCTTCTCTGTGACTTTGTTGCCGCAGGGTCAATATTTATTGTACCGCCAACTGCAAATACGATTGTTCTGGGATTTTCCTTATTTGCGGCAGTTAAATCCTTTCTTTCAAGACCATAGCGGAGTGAACCCGGCTGTGGGTCCGTAATACTGTCGGTAAGGTTTGTTACAACGTAAACATCACCCGTATTCTTTGAATCGTTTCTGCCACCCTGTGTGTAAGTACCGCCACCCTCAACGGTTGGGAATGCAGGGTACTTTGTTGCTGCCTTAGGTGTTACAACTGTTGTTTCAAACACCTTATAAGCAGTTGATGTATCAATTTTACCGCTTGAAGTTTCGGCATAAGCTGTTACTCTTATATGATATTCCGTTTCGTCATCAAGAGTTGCTGAAATGGACTCAACAAACTGGTCTTTAAGGAAGCCTGTGTTACCGCTATCTTTAACAGTAACATAGGAACCGTCTTCATTCATTTGGAATGTGCCGTCCTCATTCAAAACGGGACGTAACAACTTCTTGCTATGTACAAGACCGGATGCCAAATAATCGTTATCCGTCTTCCAATTCACACCGTCTTTTGAATATTCAACTCTGTATGCAGGCGCGAAATCAACGGAAACAACCTCATCACTGAGATACTTTATTGTATCGTACTTTTTATTCTCAATATCCGTATCACTCGGTTCATTTTTCTCACTTGTGACAACAACCGGATAATCCGTTTTCTTATCACTTACACCCCTATATATAGGTATGCTGCCCGTGGCATCAACATTAGGCTTGCCTGTGGGTGATGACACACTCCAATTGGTAGCACCTATAATCATACCACCCGTAACCAGTGTGTAGCCCTGTAACGGGTCACCTATTGATGAACTTGATGTAAGTGGATTTGCAGCTATAGGTTCACCTGATTTGTTTACAACAGGCCATGTGATGACAACCTTGTCATCCTTAACCTCAGCTTCCAAATCGGTTGTTTTTCTGTAGTTGTATGTGGTATCCGTAGCGTATCTGTACGCCTCAATAGCCGTATCAACCTCGTTTTCCGTTGTTGCATAGGCAGGTATCACACCGGAACCCATAATCATTGTTGCAGATAAAAATATCGCAATTAACTTTCTTTTCATAATTTCACTCCTTGTTGCATTGTTACTTTTGTAGAAAGTTTAATATCTCCTTATTGACCCTTTCGGGGTCTTTAAAAAGCAAAAAATGGTCGCCCTCCATTATTTTTAAATTTGACTTTGGTATGGAGGCTGCTATTTTTTTTGTGTGAGCTTCCCTTATCATATCATTTGTGCCTGCAATAACAAGGGTATCCGAGTCTATGCAACTCAAATCCGCCTTTGTTAAATTCGGCTCTCTGACCATAAGGGCAAGTATCTCACCGTTTACTCTTTTTGTTTTATCTATCAAACCTGCAAGCGACGTGCAGCCATAGGCAAAAAGTATAGCCGCAAGCGTGCCCGCTTTAAGTCCCCACACGTTCATATTGCCACCCACAAGCACAAGTTTTTTTATTAGATTCGCTTGTCTTGTTGCGGCAAGCATAGCAATATTTGCTCCGTCACTGAAACCGAGAACATTTATATGCTCAAAACCCATCTTTTCGGATATGTTTATCAAATCCGTTGCCATAAGATTGAGCGAGAGAATATCCTTGCCAAAACCCGATTCACCGTGACCTCTGCTGTCTATGCAAATGACCTTGTAGTATTTTTCAAAAAAAGGTATTTGATGTTTAAAAAATTTCATATTTTCACCGTTGCCGTGAAGCAACACAAGCACCTCGGTGTTTTCCTCACCGTAAATTTCATAATAGATGTTTGCACTGCCCGATGTTATATAACCCGAAGTCATAATCAATCACCGATGAAAATTTCGATACTGCATTTTTGTGCCACAATACCGTAGATTTCACTTATAAGTGCAACTATTTTATGCTCATACATAAAATAATCCTCAACTCTTTTATCCAACATAAGCTTATAAAACTCCTGTGCAACAAATCTTTCTTCTTCGAATGTTGCCCTATTTTCATTTCTGTGCACGGAAAACTCCTCGTGCATTTTTTTCAGTCTTTTGACCTGCTTGTACAATTCGGGATTTGACCTAATGTACTCAAAAGCTAAACGGTAATCCTTATACTCTTTTGTATTGACAATCTTCTCTGATATCAAATTGGCATAGCCCAAGATATCGGAATTCAGCATAACTTTCACCTCATTTCACCGGCAAGTCTGTCACTGCGGATTTTCACCCTCATAAAATTCCTTAAGATAATCCGGTTGCCAAACGGCGGAAATTGATATATCATCACCGCTGCCATCCGCACTCAAGTTGGGCAAAAAACCCCTCAGTTCTTCAAACGCCTCATCACGGCTACGTTCGTAAAAATCCTCCATAAACATATTACTGAATTTGAGGAAATTATTTCTGCTGTTGAACGAATTTCTGACACCGTCACTTGACGTTATCATACCTGCAATTTTTTCAAAACCGTAAACCGTTCTGAAATTTGCAATGGCGTCCCTGTTACACATAGACGTCGTCATATTGAATCTCAATCTTTCATCATCCGGCACAGGCGTGGTCATTTCACCGTTTTGAATCACAACGGTGTCACCGTCACCAAGCTGCATAACAAGCCAATAGTCCTTTGTCATGAGTGCAGCCACAAATGTGGAGCCATACATAACCTGAATATCGCCTATCACCTCGCCCGAAAGAAGCTTTTCTCTGGCAGATGATGACAGCTTCGGTATTTCTTCTTTTTTGAGCGGATTTTTATCAAAATGCTCAACAACCGCACTATCCCATTCAAAGATGATGAAGTTTTTCAATAATTCAATTTTTCTGTCATTTTCCTTTTCATCTGCCTTGCTCAATCCACCATACTCAGTCACAAACTTTTTCATTGCTCTGAGTCCTACCTCAACACCCTTTGTTGCGCCAATATCACTTCTGAAATGTTTATCACTGCCGTGACCGTCACAAACAATGGCGATAGCCATATTATCATCCACGTAATACGCAGAGCAATCCTGACATACTTTTTTCTCTCTTATGTGACTTGAGCCTCTTACCGATACAGCAAAGCCTTTATATTGTAAATCCATAGTGTACCTCCAATAGCCGAAACTACTCACTCGGCAACAAATACGCTGTGCACATAAAGAGCCTAGCCTTAACCTTTAACTTACCTATTTATTATTCAAAGTCACTTGCCTTTGTGGAATCGAGCAGTGAATCATCAAAATCTGCCACTGCCTCTGCAAATTCCTCCTGCTTTGTCTTTGAACCCTGACCTGCACCTGTTGACTTACTGCCAATCTGTGAGGATGTGACACTTACAAACTTGATTACCTGCTTGAGTGCCTCCGGCTCAACCTTAAGCACTGTATCCTTGTTGCCCGTAAACTTTGCAAGCATTTCCTTATCCACATCATCACCTATGGCAACAGCTGCCTTAAGTGCGTGCTTGTACCAATTATTCTTTTTAAGATTTTCAAGTGCCATCCTCCAGTCGTCATTTGGCTGACCATCCGAAAGAAGGAAGATTGCAGGTGCGTATGAGCCTGCCGCATCTGTCATAAACTCATCTGTAGAAAGCTTTTCATTGAGCATATTAAGTGCCGCACCAAGGTCCGTAACACCACTTGCACTGATATGTTTCCATCTGAATTCCTCAACATCTATAGGTGTGGGATACATCCACTGAGCGCCTGTTGAAAAGGTGATGGCTGCAACCTTGACCGATGCCTCCGTGTTGCTTCTTGAAAGCTCCCTCAAATCGGGAATAACTTCATCCATAGCATCATTAACCTGTTCAATCTTTGTGCCGAACATACTGATTGACTTATCAATCAAGAAAAAAAGCACCATTGTTCTTCTGGATACACCCTCAACCTTACCTGCATCATATTTTCCCATGATAGCACCTCCATATAATTAGAAAATTATCTTTCCCTCCACTGCATCGAAATCTATTTTCACATTTTCGATGATAGGAACGACATCATACTTATTGTATACCTTTTGTCTGCCTGTCGGGGTTGTCAAAATCCACATCTCATCGGTGAGATTTCTTATTCCCCAAATATCAGGATTATACTTATTTTTTACAACCTCTGCCGCAACGGTGGTAAAGTCGTCATCATTACCCTCCATGTGGCAGGCATAGAGCTTCGTTTTGGGATAAAGTGCAACCCTGTGTCCCTTTACGGAAAGTGACATTGGTTTTTTGAGCACACTTCCGCATTCAAAACACTTTATTGCAGCATCCCCTTTAAGACAAAGCACGTCCATGGTATTTTCACATGAACAGTACGGGCAATTTACAGTTTCATTTCTGAGTCTTAACAAAAGCTTTTTCCACTGCCTTGCCGTAAGTCTTTCGCTCACATCGTTTACACCCCTTGTAAACACATCAGTAAATGCCTGTTGTATGTATTTCGGATACATAGGCCAAAGCCTTATTATATCGTTGTGCACACCCTTTACCGGTCTGTTTGACGAATTGTTGGGATCAAAACAGAATATGGGATTTGTACCAAAATACTTTTTTTCCATTGCATCCGTTATGCAGGGACTTTCCACCGTCCTCGCACCCTCAAAAGGATGTGAACGGAAAAAGTGCATGAACAGCACAATTGCAAGAGAGAATCTGTCTGTGTAGCTGTTAGGTTTTTCTTTCCCCTTTACAACCTCGGGTGCCATATATCGGCACTTACCCGCAATACCCAAGTTTTTGGTTGAAACATTGTCGTTATCGCAGATGAGAACATCTCCGTCCTCGGGGTTGATAAAGAAGTTGCCATCATTCAAATCCTGATAGCTGTAACCCTCTCTGTGAAGCTTCATAAAGCCGTTTGCAAGGTGCAACCCGGCATTTATAACAGCTATATCACTTTTGAAAAAAGCATTTGCGGTAAGAAACTTACCAAAGTCCAAATATTTTTCAGGCCGCAGTTCCATAAGATAGCCGAAGCTACCCCTTTGAATTTCCGTAACGTACAGCGGCCAAAGAAAGGCGGGAGTCGGTCTCCCTCTTTTTGCATTGTCCATGAGATTTTGATAAAACTCATGTGGATTTTTCAGCTTATTCACAAAATACCATTTCAAGGCGTATTCCTTATTTTCATACCACACACGATACACAACACCTTGTCCGCCCTCGCCCAGCTTATCCATAACCTGAGCGTGTGAACCCTTTGAGATCTTTATAAGGTCGCCATTTTTCAGCACCTCCATCATTACACCCCCTGACTACATCGGTACATACAACAATAACTTCCCTAAAGCATATATAGATAATCCGTACATTTTACCAAGCCGAAATTTGCAAACATCTAATCATTCATTCAAAACAGCTTATTCTTTTTATATTATACTATATAATTTGCACAAATGTCAAGGTGTAATAGTCAATATTACTATTAATTTATCAAAGTTTTTTTTGCTATACAATTGTGTGGTGTGCTTTGAAGTTTTATTTAATAAAAAAGCTGACACTTATTGCCGAATCTGAATTTTTCAAACAAAAAAATCCCCCGTTTTACACGGGGGAAAATAAAATTACGGATCGTACTTGAGTGATGTTTTATCTTTATTATAAACCATAGGCTCTTTGAAATAGACAGGCAATGTATCCTCTGCATACTGTGATGCATCGGTCAAACTTGAGTCCGAAATTCTGCAAGTTGCGAGAAGATAGCTCACATATACTTTACCATCTACAGCTTTGATAGCCTCCTGCGGTATCGTATAGGTAACCTTTATCTGATAGCCCATATAATACTGCTTATCGAAGCATTGATATGCACCATAGCTTGTCCAGAAAGCTCCATCATCACCCATATCATCGGAATTATCTACATAATTGTCTCTTATGAACATATCCGTATCCGAATCATTAGCCATAACTACGGAAACAGAACCTTTTTCCACCTTATCGTAGTATGTTTTATCGGAAGCTTGAAGGAAATATCTTATTGAAAGATATCCCGGTTTATACACAAAATAATCCGTAAACTTGATTACATCCGTTGAATTCGGATTCTTACACTTGTAGCCCTTATAGCCTCTTGTGTCAAGAACAGCCACAAAGCCGTTTTTCTTGAATTCTATAACAGAACCCGTATGGTCATAAAACATATCCCCTGGAGTCGGATGATCTGTACCTATTTTTACGGTTGCAGGCACATTTTCAGTCACACCTCCGACTGTTACCGGTTCAACGGATCTAAGCTTTAAATATCCTCCGTCCGCCTCCGAATCCGCAGATACAAGATATGCCCTTACCTGTTCCAGAACACCGTCCTCGATATTCTGCATATGGTTGATTTTCTGCATTTTTGTATACTGCTTTGAAACCGGTGCAAGCGTTGCCGCAATAGATGCCATGAATATTGTAAGTAAGGCAAATGACACTATCATCTCTACAAGAGTATAACCCTTATTATCTTTATAAAATTTCATCACTTGCCACCTCAATTCTTCTTTGGACTATACAATGAAATAGTAACCGTTGACCAATTGTTTGTGTCCGGCTCATTGTAGTCGTAATATTTAAGATTTTCGCCATCACCACTGTCGGAAAGATTTTGATACCAACTGTAATCTTCAATCCTTGTGTCGGAAATAAGCCCGAAAGCCTTTTCTGTTGCCACCTTATCAAACTTGACATTCCAAAGACCGTATCTTGCCGTCACCTTTATATTTCCGCTTGTGAATATGCTGTTAAAGACCGGATCGGTATTGCTTACGGATTTTTTCAAGCTGAACTCAATATTATCCTTGGAATAAACAATATCAGCTTTGTCTGTTGCCTTTTCGGCATACATATTGACAAGCAGCAGATTTATCCATTCTTTACGTTCCGCATATTTA
The DNA here is from genome assembly GCA_964624605.1 of uncultured Lachnospiraceae bacterium. Classification (GTDB taxonomy): domain Bacteria; phylum Bacillota; class Clostridia; order Lachnospirales; family CAG-274; genus CAZUXS01. The sequence goes on from CAZUXS010000031.1 coordinate 13,734, forward strand.
ACCTGAGTTGAAAGGGCATACCTAAGTGAAACGGTAACCATAGAAAGGGAAAGCATAAATATTACAAAGGCTACAACTACTTCGACCATAGTAAGACCATCTTTTGATGCACATATTTTTGAAATACGTGATTTAAGTCCGTTTATAAATCGCATCATTATTCCCTCCCCTTGAACGTAAACACTGTTTTGCCGCTGTCTGCCACTCTTTTTCTTATAAGTGAATTGTCACCACCAAGGTTACCTATCGGAATTTGTGCTGCAAGATTACCAAGAGTTGCCTCATTGCCGGTATTATCTTTTAACACATCCGTTGTATTGAGTCTTCTGAATTTTCCATCCGTTTGAAGTTCATACACTTCACCCTCAACACCTGCCGTCTTAAGTCTGTATTCGTAATCATACTGTGTTGATCTCTCGTATGTATCGGTTACAGTGGCATATATACCGGTTGACATAGTAACAACAACAGTCACGGTGACATCATAATCAACAGGATTTTCAATATAATCAATACTTGAATCATCGATATAATCCTGCCATTGTTCATCCGGATCATCGCTTGTTGCATAAGGTGAATTTGTTTTGCACAGCGTAACCTTTACGCTGCCGTATCTTTTGCTTGTGTATCCTTCCGGAACAACCAAATCCAAATCACAATTTTTTTCAAGCGTGGATGAGCTTTCGCAAAGTTTACTCACTGCGGTATAGAACTCGGATGTATCATCCTGCATTTCTTCTTTGAGAACATCAGCAAAGCTTGAAGCCTGCTGCTGTGCCTGTTCTCTAAGCAGCTTGTTATTGATATTACTGCTTATCTGAGCTGTACTGAACACCAGTGCCAAACTCAAAGCCATAACGAAGGTAGCAACACAGAGAGCAACAATCAAGGCCATACCGTTATTATTATTTAACGCATTTTTTAATCTGCTTAAAATCATATAATTACCTCATTTCAGGCAGGAACGAAGCAATAGCTCCGTCCGCTGCCGTGTAAATTAAAATTATTGCATTGCCGGTAAATCCTTTTTATAACCATTGACTACTGGCTTACCAAATAGAGCCATCCTTTTCTTCCAAAGGATCAGAAGATACATACTGTGGATTTAGCGGATCCTTGATAACTGCCTTGATAGAAATCGCCTTGTAGTTATTGCATACCACATTTGCTACTTCAGTCGTCTCGTCACTATCATCAATATTGAATTTGATAGTTTTGTTACCAACAGTGTAGTTAACACCCGCATGAATTATACTATACTGTGTTATACCATCTGAATTTGCCTTAAGCTCAATCTGTGGTGACTGCGTAATCTTTAATTTGTAAGTCTCACTTAAGTATACATAGGTACCTTCAATAGTTGCCTGTGCACCGATATCGGTATAGGTGTATGTGAATTCCGTATCGTCTGCGATTTCGCCTTCATACTCTCTTCTCATAACCTCAACAGGTTTAGCGTTGACGTTTGCTTCCTCGTCATCGGATTCGGATTTAGGTACAATCGTAATCACATCTTTATAATGTCTTACGTTGTCTTCATCCAATGTACCCTTTGTATCCTTTTCGAGCTTAGCCGTTTCACCGAATACACTCTTAGCTTCCTGCTCATTTTCAAATGCCTTTGAAACCGGCATTGCTGTGCTGTATTCAACTTCTTCCTTGCCATCGTCACCGGTAGTGATTGTGTATGGCTGAATAACAACCTGACCGTCACTGTATTCAAGTCTGTAGTTAAGCTGAGCAAGATTATCACTCGATACAGATAAGTCATAAGCATCCGGAGCAATTGTTGCGGATGGCTCCCATGTTTGCTTCCTGAGCGGAAGTATCAAATTATTGAGCGTTTTCGGATCAACAGGTTCGTTATTTCCGTCTACGTCCTTATATGTGATACCTGTGCCGTTGCAGGACAATTCCACGGTTTTTGTGGTAGGCTTAGGAGTATCAAGCTTGATTCTCGGAAGCTTAATTACGCCTGCACCATCTCTTGCATCCCATGCCCAAACTGAATATGCAGATGCTTCCGCATTTGTAATACGTCTTACAAGAGGTATTACATAATGACCTGCGTTCTGATATCCGATACCACTTTGTGACTTAGTAAGTAATTGTGTATAATGGAGCCAATCACGAGTCGTATTATCAGTTGAGCTTTCATCGGTATTTCCCGATACATTGCTCTTTGTCATATTAAAGATACCAAATTTAAGCTCACCTGCCGTATCTTCCGTGCCATCAATGTTTTTAAGCTCCATAAGCTGCTGAACAAGTTCGATTCTTTCGGTGTCTGTTTCTGCCGCATTAAGACGTTCTATCCATGCATTTGCAACATCAGCGCTTTCAAATACAACACCCTGAAGGTTTATATCATAGAACTGATCTCTGCCGATTGGATTTATAGCTGCCTCAATTGAAATTTTATTTTCATTAAATTCACTCTCTGTAACGGCATCGGAACCATCCTCTCGGATTGAAGCCCAAGTTTGTGTAAAATTAACCTCCGGCTTCTCGGCTCTAACCGCAACACTTATGGATTTCTTTGAACCGTCTTGTGACTGCTCATACATATCCCTCGGAAGTTCACCATCCATGTATGGATAAGCTACAACATAAACATTTACCTTTTTACCTGCATATTCTTCAAGGTTCACGCTGCAAGAATACTTTGTCTGTTTTTCAACGGACAGTATAAGATTTGTAAGCTCTATAGGCTCACTTTCAACTTCTTCACCGTTTTCATTCTCATTAACGCATGTCATAAATACCTTGTAACCTGCGCAAACATCAGAACCGTTTCTTGCTGTCCATCCAACACTGTAATTAAGACCGGATGAACTGTCTGCATCCAATTTTACGGTAGGTGCACTAATCGCCTGAAGTCTTCTGTAAATATCATAAGTCTTTTCCGTAGCCAAACCGATACTGTTGTCACTACCGACTCTTACTACCCTTACTCTTATCTTATCATAGTTCCAAGTATCTGTTACTTTGAGCTGAACTGTATTATACCTTGATTCCTTTTCACCGCTTGCGTTTACAACTTCAACGGCTTCTGAAGAACTAACCGTTTGAGTACCGAGCGAATCTGTAACCTCACTCACTGTGTCATCGTTTTGTGTCACAGTTTTTATACCCGTAAACTCAGCCTTATAGCTTGCATTTGCATACTTAGGATTGTTGTTTTCGTCAACATCCCAATCGAAGTTATAATACATACTGTTATCTGAGCTTATAACAGGTGAAAGTTTCTCCATAGTCTCTGTCTTTATACCCTCTCTGAGTACGGGAGCAGTAAGAAGAGTACCTACGTTTATATTGTATTCACAATATGATGCACCTGTACTCAATTTGGTTGTAGGTGTAAAGCCATTCATTACCGGTACATAATACTTTCTGCCTGCGTAATCGCCAAGCTCTGTATTATCGGCATATTCAACAACACCCTTATCCGTTCCGAGATAATTGCCATCATCGTCCTTGTGGTTTGTATCATTGTCATCTATCTCATGATAGTATACAACCTCACCCTTACCGGACTTTTCAAGCCAAATTCTAAGCTTGAATGTAGGATTGCCCTCGAACATATCTGACGGGAACTTATTCATTATATATGTGGCTGCCGTATCCGTAAGACCTATGGACTGTGCCTGTATAACCTTTGAAACGGTCTTTCCGTCAACCTCTGTATTTTTCACAAGCTCTACTCTGTACAGAGGCATTCTGTTTGACGGACCCTTTATTGTGTATCTGAGTGTCATATCATCAACAGATGTGCCACTGAGGCTGCAAGAGGTAACCATAGCGTTATAATTTTTTCTAATGTTGGTTATAGAACCATCATAATCATACATCGCAACACTATCCGGTGAAGTTGAGTACATAGCACTTGTTCCCACAACAGTTGCACGACAAGTTCGGTTGGTTGATGAAACAGTACCTGTACCATAGAAACCTGCCTTTTCCGTAGCCGTACCTATATTCTTGAAATCATTCTGATTAAGTATATTACTGTTATTTCCGTCGAGTGTAATATTAAATTTGAGTGTTGAGTCACTTTGTACACATTTTGCATATTCCTGTGCATTTTCAACCACCATCCAAAGACCTACTTTACTTACGTCACTTACGTCATTCGTATCGAAATACTGAAGTCTGATTTCCGGTCTCGGAAGTGATGCATGTATCTGAACTGCAGCTGTATACGCCCAATCTGAATCGTATGTTGATTCGGACAAACCAATACAAGCTTTTACTCTTGCAACATACCACTTACCTGCAACATCAAGATTTGTTACACTTGCTCTCACAGGGCTTGCACTTGACATCTCAGACTT
>CAZUXS010000032.1:0-17979 GCA_964624605.1 uncultured Lachnospiraceae bacterium
TACCGCCTCTTTCAAACCAAAGTGAAAGGAAAGCACGGCAACCCATAGGTGAAATAACAACGCCGTATTTCTTGTATGCCTTTGCAACATAGCTGTCACCGCTTAAGCTAAGCCAATCGGGATACATAGTCTTTGCGGAGCAAGCAACTCCTGCCTTAAACACATCATAAAGTTCACAACCCTCACCGTGCAATTCCTTATCATAAAGGAAAACGATTTTGGGGAAGAGTACGGGCTTCTTGTTATCCTTCTTGCCCTGTCCTTCCTTATGCACATTAAGTGCCGTTATAGCCGCAAGCTTACCGAAACGGTCTCTTGCAAGACCCAAAGTGATTGTGATGAAAGGATAATCACCTCTTGATGAACCTACTGAGTTGAGCTTGTATTCAATACCCTGAAATCCCTGTTCAAGCTCTCTTTTTATCTTCTTCATAGCATAGTCATCTATGTATTTGATATCCTCTTGTGTAAGTTCCTTTGTGCCCTTTGTGTACTCGAGCACGGACTTTATTTCCTCACAGTGCTTGTTATAGCTCTTTTCGGCATAAGGTGCAAGTATCTTGTCTATCTCGGGAACAGTGAAGCCGCCGTACTGCTGGCTTGCTGTTGAAAGCACAACATCGCCTATAACATCAAAGGCAACGGGGAGCGTATTTGGCTCGTTATACCAAAGGTTACCCATCTCAAAACCGCCCTTAAGCACACTCGCCATATCAAAAAGGCAGCAATTCATTGTGTCACGTCTTGCGGACATATCGTGAATATATATGTAACCGTCCTTGCAAGCCTGCTTCTCCTCCGTTGTGAGGAAAAACTTCTGGTAAAGCTCCTTATTGAGATGATTATATATAAGGCTTCTCTTTGTTGCAACAAGTGCTGAATCGGTGTTTGAATTTTCCTTATCACCGATATACATTATTGACTGTGCCTTTTGATAAACATCATCAAGCATGTGCACAAAGTCTTTTTTGTAGTTTCTGTAATCCTTGTAGCTCTTTGCAACCTTTGGTTCAATAGCCTCCAATGCACTTTCAACAAGGTTGTGCATTCTTTGAATAGGTATCTCCTTTATATCTTCATCGGCTATATGGGATTCCACCCAATCAACAATACTGTTGTATTCATCATTATCAAAGGAATACATCACTCTGTTTGCAGACTTCGTAACGGCAACAATAATCTTATTGCTGTCAAAAGCCTCGTGAGTACCATCCTTTTTTATAATGTAAACACCTTTCATATTATACATAATTCATCCCCCTAAATTATATAATAGAGGGCTGCCGGTTATGGCAACCCTTTACTCTATATTTCGTACTTCATCTATTTTACCACCACTATATATGGGTTGTCAAATACCAAAAATTTAGATTTTTAACAAAAATAAATTTATTTTTTGTATACTTTTACACTTGACAATTCTCAACTGTGCACAAATAAAGACTTTTGAATTTTTAGTGCAGATTGCACAAATTCAAACACCCTATTCCAGTAAAAATCCTTGCCGACCATGGCACAAACACCGTGTCCCGCTCCGTGAACAATGAGCACGTCCTTTTTGCAGTTTGCACTTTCAAAAAGTTTATATACCGATTTGACATCCACAAGCTCATCCTTATCGCCGTGTATGAACATAGTCGGTATTCTTATGTTTTTTACACTTTTTGTAACCGAATGATTTATGATGTGGTAACCCGCCCTACGGTGGCACATCAAATCCAAACAAGCAACAATGCCCTGTGGCGGCAGTTTCATCACTCTTTTTATCTGCCTTGCTATTATGCCGCCCACGCTGTCGAAACTGCAATCCGATATTGCACAGGCTATATTTCGCGGTATATTCTCACTTGCCGCCATAAGCACGGCAGCCGCACCCATGGATACTCCGTAAAGCACTATTTTTGCATCGGGATTTCCCCTTATGATTTTTTCGCACCACTCTAAGATATCCATTCGGTCAAGCCAGCCCATACCGATGTATTTTCCGCCACTCAATCCGTGCGAACGCAAATCGGGAAGAACAACATTGAAACCCTTATCGTGAAATTTTTTTACGGCACAATTCATTGTGTTGCCGTCACCGCCGTAGCCGTGCACAACAACCACCCATATATCCGTAAAATCATTTTGCAAAAAAATCTGACCGTATAAGGGTGTGGAATTATATCCCTTGATATGACAGCTTGCATATCTTACGTTTTTTCTCCACCTGTCATATTCCTTTTGTGTGCTCTCTTCGGCTTTTTCAACAACCTTTTCTTCATTTTCAAGCCCCGCACAGCCTGCAAGGAATGTTTTATCACCGGCTGCAAGGCTTATTGAAAAAAGGTAATTCAATTCGCTGTATATTATTCTTGAAATCAGGGCAAGAGGTATGACGGATGCAAGAGATAAAATGACTTTATTCCTTGTTTTCATAGTTTTCGCCATCCTCCGCAAGAGAAATATTAAAACCAACCTCACTGCCCATACCCTCGGATAGATGCAACAAATCTCCATCCGTAACGGGTGTCAAACTTTCAAGAAATTTCTCCGTAAAATTTTTATTGTTTTTATTATCGTCCATAATTCGCCTCCGAATACTGTATTGACATTTTACAATGCCTGCACTACCCTAGTATCATTGCCGAATTTGACCTTAAATATTACAAAAATTCACAGAAAACCATATTTGATATATCAATTCCCCTGTCCGTGAGGGCTATCATATCTCCATTTTCTTTCAAAAGCTTTTCATTTATAAACTTTTTAAGTTGCTCGCCGTATACCGTATAAATATCCTTGCCGAAAAGCTTTTCAAATTTTTTCTTGCTTATACCCTTGGTGCATCTAAGTCCCAAAAACATAAATTCAGCCATACGGTCACAAACGGTCAATTCCTCCGTGCACTCGTCATCTAAAAAATTGCCTTTGAGATACTCGGCGGGAACTTCCGTATTTTTATATCTTGTGTTACCGATTAAACTTGCGGCGGCAAGTCCGAAACCCTTGTAATCTCCGCCCTGCCAGTAAACCATATTGTGTTTGCACTCCATACCCTCTTTTGCAAAATTGGATATTTCATACCGATGATATCCGCTTTCGGACAAAATATCTCTTGCCGTGTAGTACATTTCTCTGTCCTTATCTTCCTCTGCGGGAGTAAGTTCACCTCTCTCATACATATCGTAAAACGGTGTTCCCTCCTCAATAATGAGACTGTACGCAGATATATGCTCGGGTGAAAGAGATATTATATTTTTCAGAGTTTCTTCCCACGTTTTTACACTTTGGTTCGGCAATGCAAACATCAAATCCACATTCACATTATCAAAACCGTTTTTCCTCACAAGCTCGTAACTTTTCAAAAAATCCTCATAAGTATGTATTCTTCCAAGCATTTTAAGCAAAGTATTATCACAGCTTTGAAGTCCCAAGCTTAAGCGATTTATTCCGCAGGAGCGGTAGTCCTTAAGCTTTTCATCGTTAAGCGTACCCGGATTTGCTTCCATACTTATTTCCGCATCTTTTGAAATATTGAATTTTTTACCCACACTATCCATAATATCGCAAATTATGCCGCTATCCACAGCCGAGGGTGTTCCACCGCCAATAAAAATGCTTTTAACCGTTTTTTCACAGCTAAAAGCATTTATTTCCTTAATCAAGGCATTTTTATATTCCCGTGCAACCGATTCTTTGCCCGCAAAGCTGACAAAATCACAGTAGCGGCATTTTTGTTTGCAAAAAGGTATATGGATATATAAAGCTATATCCTTTTCCATTTTTATTCCTCATCCAATTTAAGCACACTCATGAATGCTGCCTGTGGCACTTCTACGCTACCAATCTGGCGCATCCTCTTTTTACCTTCCTTCTGTTTTTCAAGAAGCTTTTTCTTTCTTGTGATATCACCGCCGTAGCACTTTGCAAGCACGTCCTTACGCACAGCGGAAATAGTTGTTCTGGCAATTATCTTGTTGCCGATTGCAGCCTGAATAGGTATCTCAAACTGGTGTCTCGGTATTTCCTTTTTGAGCTTTTCAGCCATCTTTCTTCCTCTCTCCTGTGCACTGTCCTCATGCACAATGAAACTAAGGGCATCCACAACCTCACGATTGACAAGCATATCAAGCTTAACAAGGCGGCTCTGCTCATAACCTATGAGCTCATAGTCAAATGACGCATAACCTCTTGAACGTGACTTAAGCACATCAAAGAAATCGTATATTATTTCATTAAGCGGCAACTTATATTTGAGCACGGCTCTTGTGGCTTCAAGATATTCCATACCCTCATATTCACCTCGTCTTTGCTGACAAAGCTCCATTATAGTGCCTATATATTCGCTTGGAAGTATAATTTCCGCTCTTACTATAGGCTCTTCCATTCTGAGTATTGTTGTCGGGTCGGGCAAATCGGAGGGATTTGAAAGGTCAAAGCTTGTGCCGTCCGTAAGATATACCTTATAAATTACGGATGGAGCCGTTGTTATCAAATCCAAATTATATTCTCTTTCAAGTCTTTCCTGAATAATTTCAAGGTGCAAAAGACCGAGGAAACCGCAACGGAAACCGAAACCGAGTGCAATTGAAGTTTCCGCTTCAAAGTTAAGTGAAGCATCGTTGAGCTGCAACTTTTCAAGCGCATCTCTCAAATCTTGATATTTTGAACCATCTGCGGGGAAAATACCGCAGTATACCATTGACTGTACCTTTTTATAGCCCGGTAAAACTTCCTTAACGGGATTTTTTGCAAGTGTAACGGTGTCACCTATTCTTGTATCACGCACGTTTTTGATACTTGCGGTGAGGTAACCTACATCACCTGCTCGAAGTGACTGCGTTGGTATATACTGTCCCGGACCGAAAACACCCACGTCCACAACGTCAAATTCCTTACCCGTTGCCATAAAACGCACCTTGTCACCTGCTTTCACTGTGCCGTCAAACACACGCATAAACACGATTACGCCCTTGTAGCTGTCATAGAAGCTATCAAATATAAGTGCTTTAAGCGGTGCATCCTCGTCGCCGCTCGGAGCGGGAATTTGTGAAATTATCTTTTTGAAAACTTCGTCTATATTTATATTTGCCTTAGCTGAAATAAGAGGTGCATTTTCCGTATCAAGACCTATTATATCTTCAATTTCCTGCTTTACTCTCTCGGGATCTGCACTCGGAAGGTCGATTTTATTTATTACCGGAAGAACCTCCAAATCGTTATCAAGTGCAAGATACACATTTGCAAGTGTCTGTGCCTCAACGCCCTGTGCCGCATCCACAACAAGCACAGCGCCGTCACAAGCGGCAAGACTTCTTGAAACCTCGTAATTAAAGTCAACGTGACCCGGTGTGTCAATGAGGTTGAGAGTATATTCCTGTCCGTCCTCATCATTTTTATAGATAAGACGCACAGCCTGTGATTTGATTGTGATACCACGTTCTCTTTCAAGGTCCATATTATCCAAAACCTGTGCCTGCATTTCTCTTTCCGTGAGCAAGCCTGTTTGCTGTATGAGTCTATCCGCAAGAGTTGACTTGCCGTGGTCTATATGCGCAATAATGCTGAAATTTCGTATTTTAGATTGTCTTTCATTCATTTTATTCTCTCCCAAAAATTACTTTCTTTACCTGTCGTATTCCATTATATCATACTTTATCGGGTAATTGCAACAAAATAATATTACGAAAACAAAAAACCGTGCATACAGCTTTTTTGCCATACACACGGTTTATATATATAAAATCGACTGAAATTTATATATTTATATTAGAAAACGGAATCACTCTTATACATTTTTACGGTAACCGTCATCTGCTTACCATCTCTTATAAGTATAACCTTAGCCGTATCACCAACATTTGTTTCCTTTACGGCTGCTGTGAGCTGGTCTGTTGTGAAAGTTGGGTTATCGTTAAAGCTTGTTATAACGTCCCCCTCCTTTATGCCTGCCTTTGCGGCTGAACCGCCCGAGATAACCTGCTGAACAAGCACGCCAGCCTGTGGAAGACCGTACTTCTGTGCAACGTCCTCTGTTATGCTTGTGATATATACACCGAGTGCGGGAGTATCTTCACTGTTCATAAGCTGCTCGATTATAGGCTTTGCAACATTTGATGATATACTGTAGCCGATACCCTCAACAGAGTTCACGGCAATTTTAGCTGTGTTTATACCTATTACCTGACCGTTGCTGTTTACAAGTGCACCACCACTGTTACCCGGGTTGATAGCGGCATCCGTCTGAATAACGGAGAGGTTTTTATTCTGAATTTGAACGTTTTTCTGCTGCGCGGAAACGATACCCTTTGTAGCCGTAATACCCTGACCGAGTGCATTACCTATTGCAACAACCGTTTCACCGACTTCAACTTTATCGGAATCACCGAAAGTTGCACAAGTTACATCCGTGATACCAACTCTTGCAAGGTCTGCAAGCTTAACGGAAATTACCGCAAGGTCTGCATTTGAATCCTTGCCGACAAGTGAAGCTGATACCAAATCACTTTCATTTATTGATATTGTAACCCTTGATGCACCCTCGATAACGTGGTTGTTTGTTGCAATGTACACATTTTCGCTGTCCTTATAGAATATAATGCCTGAGCCTGAGCCCTCGCTCTCATACACTCTGTTAAAGAAGTCCGTACCCTCAACAACGGAAGTGATGCAAACAATAGATGGCTTAACATCTTTTACAACCTGAACGGTGTTTTTTGAACCCTCATCCATTGTTGTTATTGTTTTTGCTGTGGTATCATCGGAGGTATCCACCTTTATATCATTGTCGTCACTGCTCTTATCATCGCTTGTCTTTGACTTTATACTATCTTCAATGCTGTATTTTGCATTTGTCATGGCTGTGCTTACCTTTGGCAAAACATAGTCGCCTGCAAAAGGAATTGCAAAACCCGCAGCAGAACCGACAACAGCGCATAACACAACCGCCGTAATACATTTTTTAACTGACTTTTTCATACTTCCACCTCATTTTAAAATTGTTCATTAAGATTTTGGAGAACAGCCGTAACGGTTGTTCTTGCATTACCGTTTCTTACAATTTCAAGTGAAATTGAATCTCCCACTTTGTGCTTTGAGATTTCCTCTGAAAGCTCTTCTATTGTGGATACAGCCACACCATCTATACTTGTGACGATATCATAACTCTGTATACCTGCCTTTTCGGCTGCACTGCCCTGCTGAACATCCACAATGAGCACACCTGTTACGGGTATGTTATAAGCTTTTCTTATTTCATCCGTCAATGTATATCCGGAAATACCGAGATATGGCTTTTCAACAGTACCGTTTTCAACAAGTGTCTGTATAACGTCCTTTGCAACATCTGTCGGTATAGCATAACCCGTACCCTCAACCGCATCACTTGAAAGCTTTGCAGTGTTTATACCGATTACCTCGCCGTCCATGTTTACAAGTGCACCGCCACTGTTACCTGGGTTGATAGCCGCATCGGTCTGTATAACCTGTAACTTTTTACCGTCAATGTTTATTTCCTTGTTCTGTGCTGAAATAATACCCATTGTTGCTGACTTGCCTTGACCCATTGCATTACCGATGGCAATAACGCTTTCACCAACCTGCATATCTGATGAGCTACCGAATACTGCAGGTGTTACCTCATTTATGCCTGCATTTTTAAGGTCACTCTTCAAAACGGAAATTACAGCCAAATCGGAAGCCGCATCTTTGCCGACAAGCTTTGCACTTACACTTTCTTCACCCGTAATTGAAATTGAAACCGTAGTTGCATCTTCAACAACGTGGTTGTTTGTTACGATGTAAACCTTTTCATCGTCCTGTGCATATATTATACCCGAACCCGAACCCTCACTCTCCTGTGTTTGATTGAAGAAGTTTTGAGTTTGAGCCTTTATCGTAATATTTACGATTGAATTTTTAACCTTATTAACGGTTGATGTAACATCGTCGCTTGATGTAACGAGTGAACCGCTTGTGTTCACAGCACCCGTTGTGTCGTCACCGCTGTTTGTTACTATATCCTCGGCACTGCTGAATGAAAAGTTGTTTGTTGCCTTGAATATACTCTTTGATGTATTCACACCGAGACCGAAGAAAAAGCCCATTGAAGCACCGCAAATGAGTGTGCCCGCAAGTCCAACCGCTATGCTCTTTCTATAGTTGTAATGAAACTTTTTCTTTGGCTTCTCTGTTTTTTCATCCTTAACATTTTCTGTTGCGCCCTGTGCCTCTTCAGCCTCTTCCGCAATGTTTGCGGCAGTCTCCGTCTGGCTGTAAGATGATTCTTCGCATTTTCTGAGTTCCTCGTCATGAGCTTCCTTAAAGAAATCCCACAATTCGTCCGCTGTCATTTCTTTTTCAACGGCACCGTCAGCACCACTATTTAAATTATTATTTTCCAAACCATCATTTCTGTTAAATTCATCCATAACCAAGTCCTCCTTTTGATTACTCGTATTCTTGCCAAGGGAATAAGCTTTATAATTTTTATCTTATAATTTTTGCTCTGTAAATAAGCTTGTATTTCCTTTTGACAATTTACATTATAAGACCTTTTTGCCCCAAAAGTGTGAACAAATTGTGAACAATTCACACTTTATCAATATTTAATCTTCGTTTCATATTTACTTCATTTTGTTTTAATAAAAGTAATAAAAGGATAGAATTTATATTAGAAATCAAAAAAAACTGCCGTACAGCCAACGGTTATACGGCAGTATATTCTTATACCAAGTAATTCTGTTGTGTTAAAAATCAACTCATTGGATATATATTTAACCGAAGAATCCGAATGTCTTTGAGCCTCCGCTGACATTGTTTGCAATTTCTCTCTCTCTGAGGAAGATATCAAACATTCTGACTGTGAACTCAAAGTCGGGATTTGACTTATTGCGGTTATACTTATCCTGAAAGTCCTTGAAATCTTTCTTCTTACGCTTGAAGTTTGACCTTATTTCATAAAGTGTGTTGATATCCTTCATGAACTGAACAAGCTTTCTGTATTCAAAGCTGTTGCAGCAATCCATACTGTCAATCTTTTCAATACAAGACATAACATAGTTCTGAGCACTTATGAAATCGTCAAATTCGGTATAGCCGTTGAATGATGTGAGGAGTTTCCATACCTTAGAGGCAATCAATTCAACTTCCTTATCAACATTCACGCCCGTATCAACCGCATTCCTTACGTTGTAAAGACCACCGCTTGTGGCTCTTTCACCGCCCTTAAGAACCATGGCTCTGTCAAGGAGTTTCTCCATTCTTATGGAGAGATTACCCATAGCTCTGAGGTCGGCACATCTTGTTTCATCCACTCTGTTAATATCGGCACGCAATATATCCTTTGGATCTGTGCTTTCAGGCTGCAAATTTTCTGCCTGACGAACAGCAACATTCACATTTGCATTGCCATACTGGTTGTTGCTTGCATTTCCGGCAACATTTCCGCTTGCCTGAGCCTGTTGTGGCTGAGGCTGAGGCTGTGGCTGTGGTTTTGGCTGAGCGCTCTGTGCGGGCTGAGCCTGTTGTTGCTGTGCAGATGCTGCCGGTGCACTCTGTGCAGGCTTTGCAGCACCCTTATTTTCCAAATTGTTAAGCTCGAAAAGTTTCTTGTTACCAATCTGTGTAATTGCAAGATACAGTTTATAGTTAGGATTAGCCATACCATCCGGAAGCTGTTCAATCTTCTTCTCGTATGTTGAAATATCCTTTCTTATTCTGTGGCTTACTCTGCTTATTTCATCCTCACCGCTTACATCGCACATTCTGTCGTAGAATGCCTGTACGCCGTCCTTAAGCATATCGTTGATGTTTTCAAAATCCTTATCATCCATAAGGAGAGTTTTGATACCATCGATTGTTGTAGGATTGATGGAAGAAATAAGTTTCTTTATTCTGTCATTTATGCCGCCTGCAATTGTATTCTTATCGGCTGAATCAGGAGCATACTTAAGATACTTCTTAAGGTTTACAAGGTCTTTCAATGTATCGGCTGATTCTGCAATTTCCATAATAGCTTCGGCAAAATACGGCTGAGCCTTTATGTCAATACCCATCTTATCGGTTGACCTTACAAACTCATCAATCTCTGTGAGGCTTCTGCAACCTGCAAGCAACTGCTTCATCTTCTTTGCGGCAGCACCTTCAATGCTTACGCCGTTTTCCTTAGCCTGCTTGCTGAGTTCCTGAAGTTCTTCGAGAGATTTCACATTGCCAACGAAATCCTTGATTGCATCAGGCACAACATCGTCAACATTTTCGCAAAGCTTGTGGTCCTTAGCTGACTTTATGTTTGCTGTAAGTTCCTTCATATTTGCGGAATTTGCAATTATTCTCTTTGCGGCAAGCTCCAATTCGGACTTTATTGTTGAGCTTAAGCCCTCACTCTTTGCAATTATTGAAATGTTGAGCAATTCCGTAATATTTTCTGTATCATTTATGAATCTACTGAGAGTTCTCTTTATGTCATTTTCAATGAGCTTATCTGAACCCGTTGATTTTGCAGTCTTTATAATCTTCTGGAGGTCATAAATATCCTTTGCGTCATTTATGAACTTCTTAATTGAATTTTGAACTTCTTTCTCAATGTTTGCACCGAGGTGACTTTCCTTCACATTGCTGAATATCATGAGCATTTCGCTTATGTTGTTTGCGGATGTAATGATATTGCTTATCTTTGCACTCACTTCCGCATCGATATTCACGCCTGCAAGGTCACTCTTAAGCTGCTTTTCAATTGCTGAAAGTTCCTTAATATCCTTTGCGCCATCGAGGAATTTAACGGCAGCAGCCTTAACTTCGGCATCATACTTACCGCCGAGATTATTTTTCTTAACCTCATCAAGCACACTCTTGACAGCCTTTGAATCCTTTGCGTTTGCAATAAATCTAACAACAGCCTCATTCACAGCCTTGTCAATATCGGCACTCTTGCCATTCTTCTTTGCAAGGTCGATAACTTTCTTCTTGTCGTTTATTACGGATACAAGTGAAGAAACATCGGCACTGTCCTTTATCATAACAACAACCGTATTTGAGAGGTCTGCTGTGGAACCGCTGTCAATGTTGTTGTCCTTGGCAAATTTCATTATAGCATTAATCTGATTTGTGTTTGAAGCACTTGCAATGAGGTTATTTACAGCCTCTGCAAGCTCAACACGCAAAGTTTCGGGCTTAATGCCGTTATCCTTTGCAAACTTGATAGCATTGTTTATTTCATCAACACTCTTCACATTTGCAAGAACTCTTGATATGGCATTTCTTATTCTGCCGTCAATATTGTTCTTGTTCTTATATTCTTCTTTCTCCTCATTGAGTGTCTTTGTGATTTTCTCAAAAAGAATTTCAATGTGATTATTATTTTCCTTATCGGAAACAATTGCAAGCATCTTTGAACGGAAGTTTTCCGTAACATCGGCAAAAATACCGTTGAGTGTTACGTACTTCTTAATATTTGCAATATCCTCATAAGTTTTTGCACTGTCTGTAAGTCTGTTTACGGAAACCTTAATTTCCTCCTTGTAGTTTGCAAATACCTTAATCTTCTTTGCAAACTCGGAAACCTTATTGAATTCCGTAATATCGAGTGCATTGTTTATAAACTTCTCCGTTGTTTTGACAATATCACCCTTAAGTGCATCATATACATTGTTTGCGGTTGTGTAATCGGTGATTTTATCAAGCTCTGCCGTGTCAACAGCACCTGCGATAAATCCCTTAACAACTTCCATTCCCTCTTTTGAAAGCTTGTCGCTTATCTTGTTATCCTTGAGGAAATCAGTTGCCTTTCTGAATTCGTCGATACTTTCGGCACTCTCAGCAAAGAGATTTGCTGTTGCTTCGATGTCGCTCTTAACATCGCCGTAGAATCCCGTGTCATAAGTGAACTGTGTCACCTTGCTAAGCTCGTCGATATCGGCAACGTTTTCAACAAATCTCGTAACGGTTGCAATCATATCTTTTCTCACATCATGAGAAAGACCGTTGGCAGCAGCATAATCAACAACAAGGTTGAGCTGATTTGTGTCCTTTGCAGCCTTTATGAACTTGACAGCCGCACTCTTTGTTTCAATATTGATATCTTCGCATATCTTCTGCTCTTTGATATATGCCGTCAACTTTGAAAGTGTCGGAACATCCTGTGCCTTTTCGATGAATTTTGCAGCTGCGCTTCTGATATTGTTCTTTACATTATCGTAAAGTGAATTTTTCTTTGCATAAATTGTTATTGCGTTGAGTTCCTTTTCATCAGCGGCATTGCCGACAAACTTGTTTACAACGCTCTTTGCTGAATCCGCAAAGCCCTCACCTATTTTATTTTCCTTTATGAATTCCGTTGTCTTATCAAGTTCCGCAATATTTGAAGATGCGAGTATGAACTTACCTGCCGCATTCTTCACATTATCCTTAACGGAATCATACATATTATAAGTTCTTGTGTAAACAACAATCTTATTTACAACATCAATATTCTGTGCTGAGTTAAGGAATTTAACGGCAACGGTTTTTGTTGTATCTTCGATACCCGTGCAAATCTTATTTTCATTGATATAAACGGTAATCTTTGAAAGTGCATCTATATCCTTAACGGCATTTATAAATTTGATTGCATTTCTCTTTATTTCGCCCGCAACAGCATCATAAACCTTGTTATCCTTTGCATAATTGCTTATCGCAAGCAAAGCTTCAATATTTGGTACTGCTGAAAGGAACTTCGCAAGCATTGTTGTGATGTTCTTATCGATATCAGTGCAAAGCTTGTTGTTGTTTATTGTATCCGTTACAACCTTAAGCTGTTCAACATTCTTTGTGGCATTGATGAATTTAACCGCACAATTTTTGATATCCGCAGCAAGCTTATCATAGAAATGAATACTGTTTACGTATGCGGTGATATCCGCAAGCGCACGTATATCGGGTGCAGCTGCAATATACTTCTTAACTGCAACAACGATATCATTTTCAAGACCCTTGCAATTCTGTGCAAACACATAGTCTGTTATAGCCTTAAGTGCGGGAACATTTTCCGCTCTTGAAATAAATCTTGTGAGCACAGCCTTGATATTGGCTTCCGGCTTAACGCAAATTTTGTTATCTTCGATATATTTAACCGTCTTGGCAAGTTCATCTATGTTCTTTACAGCTGAAACGAAACGACCTGCAACATTCTTCACAGGCTGTTCAAATTTATCATAAGAATTTCTGCCCTTTACATAAGTTGTGATTGCATTGAGAGTTTCAATCTTATCGGAGTTGTTTATAAACTTTGTGATTGTGTCATCAATGACCTTAATTGTGTCGGAGGATATTTTTATATCATCCACAACGGCAAGCGTATCTTTGAGTTCGTCAAAAGTCTTTACATCGGCAACAATCTTGTTTATGCTTTCGGCAAGCTTAGCTCTGTAACCGCTGTCATTTCCGCCGTCACCGAAAAGCTCCTTATTCTTTTCCTGAACGCTCTCGTAAAATCCGAAGATTTTGTCTATATTATCAGCCTTAGACATCAATCTTACAAGTGCATCATTTATTTCCTTTGTAATTTCGGATTTGCCGATGCCGCTCTGAGCCGCAAAGGCAATGTTATCACAAAGCTTACCGATATTTGCAGCCTTTTGAATAAGCTGACATATAAGCGCCTTTTCGCCGCTGTCGGCACCACCGACATCATCAGCATTTATCTCCCAGCCGTAAGCAAAAGCAATACTTTCAAGCAAATCTCTGGCTATTGATTCATCCAAAAAGAAATCTTCCTGCAATGTTTCCATACTCTTGCTTATGGCATCCTGTCTTTTAGCCTCGGGAACATTTATAAAATTATCCCTTATGCCGGACTGCACAACCATTTTCACAAGTTTTTGCTTTCTTTTCATATCGGGAGCAACCTTTGCAAAATTATCAATAAGTGCATTTCCCTTGTTAAAATTATTTGCCCCAAACTCCGTGTATATGTATTTGAGTGCATTTTTGAATTCGTTTTCATCTGTAAAAACTTTAATATTTGCCATCAAAATTCATCTCCCGTTAATCAGATTTGTTATAAATACCACAATGGAATATTATTATTAGCAACATTATAACATATTGCACAATTATTTTCAATGACATTTTGAAAGTTTTTTTCCATTTTTATAAAAAAATTTCGCCTATCGGTAAAATCTTCTAAACCATAGGCGAAATGCTATATTTAAAGGTGTTTTTTATTATTTTGATATATGTTTCATTTCCGATAAAACCAAAACGGCACAAACAAAAAATGTTGCAAGGTCCGCAACGGGTCCCGCATACAGCACGCCGTCAAGTCCGAAAATGAGCGGCATAACAATAATGAGCGGAATCTGAAAAATCTGTCTGCAAAGTGATGAGATTATACCTTTTTTTGCCTCACCGATTGCAGGGAAAAATATAGCCGTCAAAATTGTGCTGCCCAAAAGAATAATGAAGAACATATATATTCTCAAATAGCTTGTACCGAATTCAAGATACAAGTCATTTCCCTTTTGGAAAATTTCCAAAATTTGATGCGGAAAAAGCTGAAACAGCATAAAGGCAACGGTTGAAACGCAAGTGACAATCACGACAGCCTGTTTAAAGGCCGATTTAACTCTTTCAAAATTGCCCGCACCGAAGTTATAGCCGAATATAGGCTGGCAACTTTGAGCTATGCCGAAAACAACGGAATTGAAAACGGCGCTCACCTTTGAAACAATGCCCACAACGGCAAGAGGTATCTCTCTTCCGTATACGGAAAGTTCTCCGTAATGCCCGAGTGTGTTGTTGAGCAAAATTTGTACGGTTATAACCGCAAGCTGATTAAGTCCGCTCGGCAAGCCCAAAAGGCAAATACTGCCTATCAAACCCATATTAAGGCGAAAATGCCTTTTGCAAAGTTTGACACTTCTGAACTTTCTTATGTAAAGCAATGAAATAACCGTACTTACGATTTGACCCGTTATTGTTGCCAAAGCCGCACCCCGCATACCCATATCAAACTTAAATATCAGTATCGGGTCCAAAATAATATTCATCACAGCACCCGCAACGGTACTTGTCATTGCATATTTGGGGCTGCCGTCCGCACGTATGAACATACTGCAACCGCTGCCGACAATATAAAAAGGTATGCCGATTGCGGTTATGCCCGTATAGGCAACGGAAAGAGTCAATATTTCATCCCTTGCACCGAAAAGATTCATGAGCGGATTTAAAAAGCAAAGTGTGATAATCATAAGCAATATGCCCGATACGCCAAGCGCAATCAAGCTGTTGCCTATGGTTTCGCCCGCTTTTTCATTATCTCCGCCGCCTTGATACAGGCTGAATTTCGACGCACCGCCAATGCCTATCATCATTGAAAATGTTACCATCAGCAGTGTTAAAGGAAAGGCAACGTTGGTTGCGGCATTTCCCGCCGTGCCGAGTTTTTGCCCTATAAAAATCTGGTCGGCAATATTATATATTGAGCCTACCAAACTTGACATTATGGCAGGCAAGGCAAATTTTCTTATCAAGGAAGTGACTTTAGCGGTAGCCAAATCCGAATTATCAGATGTTCTTTTCATTTAAAATTCTCCTTTAAAGAGTTTCAAATTTATATCCGACACCCCAAACCGTTTTTATGCTCCAGTTGTCGTCTTGATTAAGTTTCTCTCTTATTCTTTTTATGTGAACATCAACGGTTCTCGTATCGCCGACAAATTCATATCCCCATATTTTGTCGAGCAATTTTTCTCTGTTGAAAACTTGATTCGGATGTTGAGCCAAAAAACTGAAAAGTTCAAATTCTTTAGGCGGCATTTCAAGTTGCTTGCCGTGATATGTCACAATATAAGTTGTTTGGTCAATCACAAGGTTTGTGTATTCAATCTTTTTTATAACGCTTTCATCTTTTGAATTGTATCTTCTCAAAACCGCTTTAACTCTGGCTATAAGTTCTTTGTTATCAAAAGGCTTAACAACATAGTCGTCAGCTCCGAGTTCAAGACCGAGTACCTTATCAAAAGGCTCATCTTTTGCGGCAGTAATCATGATAATAGGCACAAGGCTCATCTGTCTTATTTCACGGCAAACCTGATAACCGTCCATTTCGGGCAGCATAATATCAAGTATAATCATATTAGGCTCATAGCTTTTGAAAACATCAACAGCCTCTCTGCCGGAATACACCTGCCTTGTTTCATATCCCTCTCTTTCAAGAAGCATGGATATAAGTTCCACAATGTGCATATCATCGTCAACTATCATTATTTTGGTTTTACTGTTCATAGCTTATTACCTCTATTTAAGTTCAACAATTGTTACGCCTGCTTCGCCCTCGCCGTATTCACCGTTACGGTATTTTTTAACACGAGGATTTTTACGCAGATAATCCTGTATTGCGGCTCTCAAAGCACCCGTGCCCTTACCGTGTATGATGGTGACGGGGGATACCTTTGCAATGTAACAATCATCAAGATACTTATCAACTTTGTATATCGCTTCATCGGCGAGTAAACCTCTCAAATCAATTTGAGGTGCTACGCTCTGTGCCTTTGCCCTGCCGATGGTTGTCGCAAAACGCTTCACATTTTTGCTTGTCGGCTCTTCGGTTGTGTCAATTGATAAATCCTTTATATTTACCGTGACTTTCATTATACCCGCTTTCACAAGCACATCTCCGTTTTTATCCGGAGGATTCACAACTATACCCGTTGTGTTGAGTGAATGTATTTTAACCTTGTCGCCCATAACAAGTTTTTCGGGAATGATATAGGCTTTTTTGGTGTTGTTGTTTATTTTTTCATCAACTTTGCCCATTCTTTCCTTAAGCTTACGGCGTTTTTCATCAAGTGCGTTTGCATTTGCTCCCTCACGCTGTGCCTTACGAATTTCCTTTATTATGGCATCGGCTTCGTCCTTTGTGTCACTTAATATTTTTCTTGCTTTTTCATTTGCTTCATTGAGGATTTTCTCTCTCATTTCGGCAAGTTTGTTTTTCTGCTTTTGAGCATCGTTTTTAAGTCTTTGTGCCTCTTTTCTGTATTCCTCGGCACGCTCCTGCTCAATTGCAAGTGATTTACGGCTTATTTCAAGGTCTGTTATGACATCTTCAAAACGTAAATCCTCGTGGCTGAGCACGTCTTTTGCTTCATTTATGATATATTCCGGCAAACCGAGTTTTTGAGATATGGCAAAAGCATTACTCTTTCCCGGCACACCTATAAGCAATTTATAAGTCGGTCTTAACGTTTCCACATCAAACTCACAGGAGGCGTTTTCAACACCGTCGGTTGAAAGTGCAAATACCTTCAATTCGCTGTAATGTGTGGTGACAGCTGTTCTCACACCCAATGAATGGAGATATTTTATAATCGCAATGGCAAGTGCCGCACCCTCCGTGGGGTCAGTACCCGCACCAAGCTCGTCCAAAAGCACAAGTGAATTGTTTGTCACATTATCGAGAATGGAAACAATGTTTTTCATGTGTGATGAGAATGTACTCAAACTCTGCTCAATACTCTGCTCGTCACCTATATCCGCAAACACGTCCTCAAAAACCGTAAGTTCGGAATTGTCAAAGGCCGAAATATGCAAGCCCGCCTGTCCCATAAGTGAAAACAAACCTATAGTTTTAAGGCTGACGGTTTTACCACCCGTATTCGGACCCGTTATAAGCAAGGTGTTGAATTTTTTGCCGAGATAAATATTTGTCGGCACAACCTTTTCGGGGTCAAGCAAAGGATGTCTTGCCTTTTTTATATTTATATATCCCTTTGTGTTGAACACAGGTTCGGTAGCTTTCATTTTTATTGAAAGCTCCGCCTTTGCAAAAACAAAGTCCAAATGTGTGAGCACTTCGAGATTATCTTCAAGTATGTTGCTGTTTTCATACACCTTTGCGGAAAGAAGTGCAAGGATTTTTTCAATTTCCTGTTTTTCCTTTTGATGGAGTTCTTTTATTTTATTATTAAGCTGAACAACGCTTATAGGTTCGATAAATACGGTTGCACCCGTTGCGGA
>CAZUXS010000033.1:0-17353 GCA_964624605.1 uncultured Lachnospiraceae bacterium
GTGTACCGATGATGATGAGGTTTGCAAGTCCCTCCTTGAGAATCTGCTCTGCTGCTGCAAAAGTTCTCTTGTCCATTGATTCGGGAAGAACGATAGTTTTCTTGTCCGCTCTTGCTCTGTCCTTAATTGTGTCTAAAAAACTCATTTTAAAAAATCTCCTTTCGGTTATATAATTTAAGTATGTCGGTGGCACACTCATATCTACCTATAATTATAAAACAAATATTACAAATTCTCAACATCTTTTTTACAAAAATTGCTGATTTTTTTCAAATTTGTTTTTCGGCTCATCCCATTCATTGTATAAATGATAAAATAACCGTTGATTTTTGCAAAAATATACCGCAATCCCCTCGCAAAAATCCCGTTGATTTTGATTTAACCAACGGGATTTTCATATCTTTTATTCTCTGATAACAACACCGCCGTCGGCAAATGTCATACCGTCCTTGATACCCTCTATATTTGAAAGCACCCAGTCAAATTCACCCGTGGTGACTATAAAACCGCAGTATTCGCACTTGCCGGCACTTGTTATGCTTGTGGGTGCACCGCAGTGCGGGCAGGCAACAACCGAATTATTGCTCCTTGCGCTATCAGTGAGCACGCCCTTTTTACGCATAAATGTATAGAGATATCTCAAATGATATTCAACATTCGGATCACCTTTGAGTACGGCACCCGTCTTTTCATCCTTAATATAGTCCGTCATGCGGCTTTCCATGCAAACCGTAAGATATTCGTATTCCCTCTCACGCACATATTTATAAAGATATGCCCTGTTCACGTTTATCCTGTCAAGCACGTTTATTCTGCCGTTGTTTATGTAATCCTTAATCAATGTTTCGTGCTGTTTGTAAAGCTCCTCTTTTTCAAAAGGTCTTACCTTTGAAAAATCACGCTCCGACCAAGCCGTTTGCAGTGTTATAAACACCTCTTTAACCCAGCCGATATATTTATCATAACTGAAATTAGGGTCGTTTTTTTGTATAGCCGTCACAATTGCATCGGTATTGTCCTTTACGGAAACATTTGCGCCCGATCTTACGGAATTTGCTCCCGTGCCGCCGCTACCGCCTGTGCCGCCGCCTTTACCCTTGTTTATAAACATGGCAATTGCAATTATCACAACAACTATAACGATTGCACCGAATACCGAACCCCCATCGCTATCATCACCGTAATCATCGTAATCGTATCTGTAGCCGTAGCCGCCACTGTAACCGCCGTAGCTGCTGCCACCCCAACTGCTGCTGCCGCTGCTGCCGGAACCCGAATCGTAATCATTGAAATTACCCAAATCGGCAATTGCACTCACAGTGGGCATTGCAAAGGTGAGCACTATCATACAGATGAAAGCATATATAAACTTTCTCATTGTTCTATCCTCCGTTTACTTTGCGGGCTTGCCGCACTCCGTACAAAATTTTCCCTTGTTCACGGTGCCGCACTCACAAGTCCATTCACCAATAGGCTTTGGTTTGCCACATTCCGTACAAAACTTACCGCTGTTTTCCTTTCCGCACTCACAGGTCCAAGTTGTCGGTGTAGGCTTCGGCTTACCGCACTCCGTACAGAACTTACCCATATTTTTTGTACCGCACTCACAGGTCCACTCGTTTGCCGCCTGTGGTTGCTGCTGTCCGTTGTTCATCCCAAACATCTGTGCCGCCGTGCTGCCGCCTGCATTCATAGCCATGCCCATGCCCATAAAGCCCGTCATAGCACCTGCGCTGTTGCCCGCAGCCGTTTCCATGGCGTTAGCCTGTGCAGTGCCGAGCCTTGCACCGAGCATTTGAGTGTTTGTATATACCCTCGTTTCTTGGAACTGTGAAATTTTCTTTGCACTTTCCTCATCAACCGTGATTGAGGCAAAGGCTACGGAAACAACGGATATACCTCTGAGCTCTCCCCATTCACGGGTAAGCTCCGTATTTACCTCATCGCCTATTTCCTTTGTAAAAGACGGCAATTGGTCGTAAGCTATACCCTTTGCCGCAATTCTGCCCAGTGCGGGTTGCATACTTTCCTGAACTTCGGAACGGAGCTGTTCATCAATTTGAGTTTTCATAAATTTGTCAACCACATTTGCACACACATTTGTGTAGAACATAACGGGGTTGGTGATTTTGTAGGAATACGTGCCGTAACCCATAATTTTAACGGTGAAATTGAACTCGCTGTCACGGAAAGGTACATTGCCTATGCCGATTTTGTTGTTCATAATTTCTTTTACGTTCACAAAATACACTCTCTGGTCATTTGATGCCTGACCGCCGAATGTGAAACGCTTGCCGACCTTTGCAAAACTGTCTTTCAAGCCCTTAAAACCACCCTCAAAAAGTGACGGCTCCGTGCCCGTTTTATAGGTATAAGCACCCGCTTCCGCAGTAAAATCCACAATTTTACCGTTCTCCACAATAATCATAAACTGACCTTCGTTTACGGCTATCTTACTGCCGTCGCTTATGATGTTGTCGGTACGGTGAGTGTTGCTGCCACCCGTCACACGCACTTCACCTTTTTTCACAAGAGTGTTCTCGTCCAAGGCATCGCAATATATATATTCCTTCCATTCATCGCCCAAAGTTGAGCCTATTGCACTGAGTGCCGCCTTAATCAATCCCATAAATTTCATCCTCCTTATTATCATAAAAATAAATTCTACAGTATTCAATTTATGCAAAATGTGCATAAATTCCGCTATTTTCATAATAGCATATTTCGACCCTATTTTCAATATTTTTCGCATATATAAATTTAACATTTTATTGTGCTTCGGCAACAAATATGGTATAATTAAATCAAGTCAAAGAATACAAACTAAGGTTAATTTGAAACTCGGGAGGCAATAACCATGATGTATCCTTATATGACATTAAGTGACGGAACAGAAATAGTTCATTCCGAAATGAAAAAGGACGGTAGAGTTAAGGTTTATATTGAAAAAGCTGTTTACGGCGGCTTTCACAACGCCACCTGCTATCTGCCCGATTACGCTTGGCAAGATATAAACGGCTTTACGGACGATGAAATAAAGTATTTCAAACAATTTATAGAAAACAACGCTCACATAATAATTGAATCTTCAAAAAAAGACACTTAATCCCATTTCACAATATCCCATTTTTCCCAATTTTCCCGATATTTTTCGCATATATAAATTTAACATCTTTTCAAATTAATCAAACTGTGTTATAATTATTAAAAGACTATATACCGAATAAAAAGGGGGATTTTCTATGATACTTGATATGTTTAATTTGAGCGGCAAGGTTGCTGTTGTTACGGGAGCAAACACAGGGCTCGGACAGGGTATGTGCATTGCCCTTGCGCAGGCGGGTGCGCTTGTTGCGGGTGTTGCAAGAAGAAGTTGCGACGAAACCAAGGAAAAAATACAAAAGGACGGCGGCGAGTTTGTTGAAATTATTGCGGATTTGGGTTCAACAAAGGATATCCAAAGAATAATTGACGAAACAATAGCGGCTTACGGTCACGTTGACATACTCGTAAACAATGCGGGCATGATACTTCGTGAGGATGCAATCAACGTCACAGAAGAGGATTGGGACAAGGTACTCAACGTAAACCTCAGAACCGTTTTCTTCCTCTCACAGGCTTTTGCAAAGCAGTATGAAGAACAGGGCACAGGCGGCAAAATCGTTAATGTTGCCTCCATGCTCAGCTATCAAGGCGGCATAAGAGTTCCTTCCTACACATCCAGCAAGTCTGCAATAATGGGTCTTACAAAGGCACTTGCAAACGAGTGGGCAAGCAAAAACATAAACGTCAATGCAATTGCCCCCGGTTATATGGCAACAAACAACACAAAGCAGCTCAGAGGCGATGCCGACAGAAGTGAAGCTATACTCGACAGAATACCGGCAGGCAGATGGGGCACACCGGAGGATATGATGGGCGCTGTTGTTTTCCTTTGCAGTGAAGCATCATCTTATGTAAACGGCTTTACACTTGCTGTTGACGGTGGCTGGTTGGCAAGATAAGGAGATTAAAATGTCTGGTTTATTTATTACAATGGAGGGAACGGACGGTGCAGGCAAAAGCACACAGCTCAACCTTCTCAAAAAATACTTTGAAGAAAAAGGTTTCTGCGTTACCTGCGTAAGAGAACCGGGTAGCACATCAATAAGCGAAAAAATAAGAGAAATAATAATAGATAAAAACAACAGTGAAATGTGCGATGTGACGGAGGCACTGTTGTATGCGGCGGCAAGGGCACAGCTTGTAAATCAGGTTATAAGACCGACCCTCAAAAGGGGCGATATTGTGCTTGCGGACAGGTTTTTGGATAGCAGCATTGTATATCAGGGCTATGCAAGGTGCATGGGCAGCAAAACCATACTTGATATAAACAAGTATGCGGTTGAGGACCTTATGCCCGACCTTACGATATTTATGAAATTGCCGCCCGAGGAGGGTATATCCCGCAAAAAGAAGCAAGCCGAACTTGACAGAATGGAAGCACAGAAGCAAAACTTCCACAAAAGAGTATATGACGGCTATGTAAGGCTTTCAAAAACGGATAAAAACAGAATAAAGGTTGTTAATGCGGTAGGCGATATAAATACCATACACAACAAAATCGTGGCTCACGTTGAAAGCCTGCTGAATGAAAGAGAAATTTAATGGACTATAAAAGCATTAGAGGACACGAAAAAATAATAAGCAATCTCAAATCGGTGGTTAAAAACAACCGCATAAACCATGCCTATATATTTGACGGAGATGCTGGCATGGGCAAAACTATGCTTGCAAAGGCTTTTGCAAAAACGCTTTTGTGCCAAAACGGCGGTGATGAGCCTTGCGGAGAATGTAATTCTTGCAGGTCTTTCGACAGCGGAAATAACCCCGATGTGATATATGTCACACACGAAAAAAAGCAGATTGTTGTGGACGATATAAGAAATCAAGTGGTCAGGCAGGCGGCTGTGAAACCTTTTATGTGCAACAGAAAGGTTTTCATAATAGACGAGGCGGATTTAATGAGGCAGGAGGCGCAGAACGCACTTCTTAAAACACTTGAAGAACCGCCCGATTATGTCACATTTTTGCTCCTTTGCGAAAATGTGAATAAGCTGCTTGTCACCATACTCTCTCGTTGTGTCCTCTTTAAGCTTCACCCCCTCCCCGATGATGAGGTAAAGGACTACCTTATGAGCGTTTCGGGTGCGGATGAGCATACCGCAAACTACTGCACGGCTTTTGCAAAGGGCAGTATAGGCAAGGCTGTGCAGCTTTACGGCAGTGAGGACTTCAACGATATACGTGATTTTGCCGTTGAAACCCTGCTTAAGCTTGAAAAATCGGATATGACGGGTATGTACAAACTCCTTTCGGAGGTTGACAAGTACAAAAGCGATATAACACAGGTGCTTGAAATTATGCTTTTGACATACAGGGATGCACTTGTGCTACTGAGCAGCGGCAGTAAATTTGTGGTGCAAAAGGATAAGCTTTCACTCCTTGGCACTCTTTCGCAAAAGGGTTCAGCCGCCCTTATAAACGCTTGTGCCGCTTTGGAGGGCACAATGTCCGATTTGCGTGGCAATGCGGATTTTCAGCTTTCAATGGAAAAGCTGTTCTTTAATTTGAAAACATAAAGGAGAAATATAAATGATAGTGGTTGGAGTACGTTTTAAGCAAGCGGGCAAGATATATTATTTTGACCCCGGCAAGCTTGAAATAAAGAAAGACGATAACGTAATTGTGGAAACCGTGCGAGGCGTGGAGTTCGGCTTGGTGGAGTTTGCCAACAAAGAGGTGAGTGGCAAGGAGATAGTTTCACCGCTTAAAAAGGTAATAAGGCTTGCCACAGCACAGGATAAGGCACAGGCAAAGAGAAACAAGGAAAAGGAAAAACACGCTTTTGAAACCTGCCTTGAAAAAATAGAAAAGCACAAGCTTGATATGAAGCTTGTGGATGTTGAAATTACGTTTGATATGAGCAAAATAATATTCTATTTCACATCCGACGGACGAGTTGATTTCCGTGAACTTGTAAAGGACCTCGCCGCAGTGTTCAGAACAAGAATAGAGTTGCGACAGATAGGTGTGCGTGATGAAGCGAAAATGATAAACGGCATAGGTATCTGCGGAAGAACGCTCTGCTGTGCCACATTTTTGAGTGATTTCCACCCCGTAAGCATAAAGATGGCAAAGGACCAAGGCTTGTCACTCAATCCAAGCAAAATTTCGGGTATCTGCGGCAGACTTATGTGCTGCCTTAAATATGAACAGGATACCTATGAAACACTTATCAAAAACCTCCCTCACGAGGGTGATTTGGTAAGCACCCCCGAGGGTGACGGCGAAGTGCTTAGTGTGAGCGTGCTTAAGCAGGTTGTTAAAACAGCCGTAAGAAAGCCACCGAGAAACGATGTGCAGGTTTTCTATTTCTCCCCCGAAGAGCTTAAAATATTAAGGAAAAAGCACCGTAAGGAAGAATATATATCCAAGGAGGAGCTTAAAAAGCTGCTTGATTAATGATTGAACTTTACGAAAATGAGAGAATTGACGATGTAAACCGCAACGGTTACAAGGTTATACAAAACAAAAAGGATTTTTGTTTCGGCATAGATGCCGTGCTCCTTTCGGGCTTTGCACAGGCTAAAAAAGGTGAACGTGTACTTGATTTGTGCACGGGTACGGGCATAATACCCATACTCATGGAAGCAAAAACAAGCGGTGAACACTTTTCAGCCCTTGAAATACAGCAAAAAAGTGCCGAGATGGCAAGGCGAAGTGTTGCACTGAACAAGCTTGAAGATAAAATCGACATAGTTGAGGGTGACCTCAAAGAGATTGAAAAATACTTCAAACACGGCAGTTTTGAGGTTGTAACCTGCAATCCTCCCTATATGCCCGAAGGTTGCGGATATAAAAACGACCTCACCCCAAAGCTCATCGCAAGACACGAAGTGATGTGCAATATATACGACGTTATGCAAGCCGCCGACAAAATGCTTAAATACGGCGGCAGACTATATATGGTGCATAGGGCGGAACGCCTTGCGGATATATTTGAAGCGGCAAGGGGCGCACACCTCGAGCCGAAACATTTAAGGATGGTTCACTCCACCCAAGATAAGGAAGCAAACCTTGTGCTCATAGAATTTATGAAAGGCGGCAAACCCTCACTTAAGGTGGATAAACCGCTTGTGATATACACCGAGGATAGGGTGTATACAGAGGAAGTAAGAAAACTGTACGAAGAGTGAGTGACCCTCACTCTTTTTTACGCAAAAAAATCCCCGCCTTGAAATCATCAAGACGGGGAAAATTTTAATTATTATATCAGCTGTTCCACTTACCGTAGTCAACAGAAGCACCATAAATACCAAGAGTATTTACATTGCTATCTGTTGTGTTAGGAGTAGCCTGACTTGTCAATAAAATACTGTCCTGATTATTAAACTGTGTAATACTTATTTCAGGATTGCTATATACTTTTTTCATTTTCAGTTTCCTCCTTTATCAATTAGCAGCCGGATATGTTATGACATCGCCATAAACAGTTTCGCCGCTTACAACAGTGAATGGAACTATGTTAAGAGTTTCACTATCAGAGTCACTCTTTGTTACCTTTACAGCTGCATAATACTTGCCGTCGGCAGCTGCAACAATCACATCATCACCATCTTTTACAGACTTTGCAACCTCTCTTGTGCTCATCTTTTCAACCTTGTTACCGTTTGCAATACCAACAGATGTGATATTTTCATTTGCAACATCATCGGCTGAAATTTCAGCGTAGATGTAAAGTGTACCGTTTTTTTCAACAACGTTTGCGTTGTTAAATGCAGATTTCAATCCGAATTCCACTCTATCAATATTTATATTTCCACCTGTTGCAGTGAGAGTATATGTTTTTCCGGCAGTAACATTAAACTTCTTATCTGTATTTGTGTTACCTGAATATGTTACATCATCAAATGTCTCTGTATCATCTGATGATGTAAAAGTAAATCCTCTGTCTGTAGCAGTAGAATTGGCACTTGCACCTGTTACTGTTATAACACCATCCTTTTTAGCTATGTAAGAAATTGTTGAACCTACTGTAAGCTGTAATCTGTTTGCATAATTTGAATCTGCAAATATACTTACACCATTGCTGGATGGTGTTAATGTAAAGCCATCCACATTCTCGTATTTATTCTTAAGCACCGAAGAACCACTTGTGAATTTAGCACGAGAAATATAACTTGTACCATCACTTGTTGTTGTTACTGCGGTAAGTGATATATTTTCATTTGTTTTTGCTTCTTCATACTCAAAAGACTTAGTTATGTAGTCATCTGCGGAAACAGTTAATCCTGCTTTATCTCCCTTATCGAAAGTAAGAGTATAAGAACCATCTGCATATTTTACAGTAGCACCATTAGAAGCCTCAAGTTTTGCACCACTTGGCTCGTATGTACCGCTGACTGTAAGTGATTCTTTATCACCTGCATCTTTCTCAAGCTCAATTGCAAAAATCATATTACCGGCATTATTTGACCAAATTGAATAATAGTTTCCTGATGTTACATTAAATGTTAATGGTTCAATATCAGTTTTTGAGCCATAAGCTCCGGATAAGGTAGCAACCGTAGAATTTGTAGCTACACTGTATTTTTCATCTTCAAATGTAGCATTATAGACCTTTATTGGAGTACTGGCCTTATCATCTCCATCCTTATATCTGGCAACATATAATCTCATTTTACCGGTTACTTGTGGATGGACAATAATACTCTTTGCAGGATATTTTCCACCGGTATCCTGCGTAAGAACCTGTGGATTCAGTCCATATCTGTTTGTAACCGATGCCGTCAACTCGGTACTACCGTCAACAGTAAATAACTTTTTATTAAATGAACCTGTTGCTGATGATTTTACAACAAACAAAGTATTTTTACCCGCAGTATCGTTTATACCTCCCTTGGGATCATCTTTTCTATAGTCAAGTCCTATTTCGTCCGGAACACTTGCTATTCCCGTATCATTATCCGCAATCCATTTATACGTTTCTTCAGCAAACACGGATATTGCACCCATAGCAAAGGTAACGGCTGTAACCGTTGCTATTGCCATGGTCTTGCTTAAAATGTTTCTTAATTTCATTTTAAAGTCCCCCTTTAAATATTTTATTTGTGACATTGAATATTTGTACACTATACTCAATATCACGCCGTATCGGCAATTTTTTTCACTTAAAAAACCTCTCCCCTCCTTAATCAAAATCGGATAGCCCGAACCAAATCGCCAAACCTCGGGAAACCATCATAAAGTATACTTTGTGACGGTATTTTTTTTGCGATTTTTTTCTGTGAAATATAACATAACACACCGTTTCCCGAAAGGATGTTTTGTTGAAATACTGCAAAAATCCCCCGAAAAATTAAAAAAATATTTCCCGTCGCAAAGTATACTTTATGACGGCATTTCCGCAAAAATAAACACTATCCGTATTTTATTGTAGCACTAAATAATCATTATGTCAATAAAAAAACGTAATAAAACACATCAATATACTTCAATGCTATAACTGATACAGAAAAAACGCAAACTTACTTATGATTTCCGACAAATAAGTTACTAAGCCGTTAGAAAAGGGTTGTTGATATATTACGCTGTAACTCGAATATCTCGACAGAGGGGACGGTTCTACTGTCCCCCTGTCGCTTACCTGACTCACCCCAATTCACCATCCCCTCCATCACCTACCTGCCTCACCCCAGTTCATCATCCTGCCACCACTCATCCACCGCTAAAGCGGTCCCCCTTCCCTACTAGGGAAGGCTGTAAAAACCACTCACCCAAGTAACCTAATTAATAATTAACATTCTTTTTTTATAAAAAAGGCGTAGCCACTTTTGCCGCTCACCCACCACCCCCTCGCACGGCGGGGTGCAGGGGCAACCCGCACCGCACTCCGTTGAACCGACGCAGCACACCGCCCCTGCCCGTTAGGGGTTCGGGGCGAATCGGAACGCCCCGAGGTTTTTGGTTCTTTTTGCCCTCAAAAAGAACAATCTTTTCCTATTTGGCGTAAAATTAAAATAAAAAAATTCTAAAAAAGTAAGTATATCTTTCTTTTAGTTTTACCTCTCACCCCAATTCACCATCCTACCGCCACTCATCCACCGCAAGCGGTCCCCCTTCCCTACTAGGGAAGGCTGTAAAAACCACTCACCCAAATATGCGATTATTACATCAAATAATCTCTTTTCTCAAAGCTAAAAGAGCGGCGTAGTCGCTTCTTTGCCGCTCACCGCTCACCCACCACACCCTCGCACGGGCGGGGTGCAGGGGCACCCGCCACCTCATTCCGCTGAACCGACGCGGCACACCGCCCCTGCCCGTTAGGTAGTTCACTTTTGCATCGCAAAAGTGAATCCCGCAGGGATTGCCGAATTACTTGTAATTCGGCAACATGGGGCGAATCTAGTTTCAAAATTACAAAGTAATTTTGAAATCCCGCAGGGATTCGCAGTTTTGCTTCGCAAAATGCGAACCACCCGAGGTTTTTGGTTCTTTTTGCCCTCAAAAAGAACAATCTTTTCCTATTTGGCATAAAAATAAACGTAAAACACAAAAAAACACCGTCGGTTTCCCGACGGTGCAAATTTTTACAATAATTTTTTTGGAAAAATTATTCAGCACTTTCTTCGCTGCTTGCAGTTGTAGTTTCAGTCTCGGCTTCAACTCTTACAGTTGACTTTCCTCTGCCTCTTACAACCTTAGCTTCTGCTGTAGTTTCCTCTGTTGATTCCTCTGTTACTTCTTCAACATCTGTATCGGTTGTATCTTCGTCCTCAACAGCGTTAGCTGCCGCATAAGCAAGAGCGCTGTCATAAACAGGCTTAACAAGTACAGCCATCTGAGCTCTTGTGATGAGAGCCTTAGGCTCGATACCGCTATTTGTACCGTTTACAAGTGCTGCATTTATGAGTTTTGCAACATAAGGTACAGCGTAATCTGAAACCTCAGCTGCATCTGCAAACTCATCAAGCTTGTCTGTGCTTGCATCAAGCTCCTTGTTGTAAAGTGTTTCATAAACTCTTGCAACAAGAACCATCATATCCTGTCTTGTGATTGTTTCTTCAGGCTTGAATGTACCATCTGCATAACCTGTTGTAATGCCAAGAGCCTTAGCAATACCAACAGCATCAGCATAGTACTTGCCGTCCTCTACATCGGAGAAGTTCTCTGTGTAGTCGGCTTCAAGACCGAGTGCATTTACGATTGTGAGGATAAAGTCTGCTCTCTTGCAGTATTCATCCGGTGCGAATGTTGTTGAATTCTTACCGTTGATTACGCCTGCCTGTGCAAGTGCGTTGATAGAATCAACTGCCCATGCTCTGTTTGCAATATCCTCAAAACCAACTTCCTTATCTCCGGTAGGAGGAAGGATTGTGAGACCGCTAGGTGTCACAACTGCACTTGCAGACTTAGTTGTAACCTCTGTATCGGCATCGGTATCAACATCAACTGTAGCTGCTGTTGTTTCTTCTGTTACAGCCTCTGTTGTTGCAACGGTTGTTGTGGTTGTAGTGGTTCTTGCTGAACCGCCGCCACCGCCACCACCGCCGCCACTGCTGCCTGTGCTGCCGCCGCTTACAGTAGCTGCTGTTGTAGTCTCTGTGCTTGTGTCGCCACCTGTTGTGTCGCCTGTGTTAGGTAAGATAACTTCATCGCCTGCTTCGTGAACATATTCATCCACTCTTGCAAGGAAGTCACCTTTTATAAACTTGCCGTTTTCATCTCTGTCATAACGACCAAACTCGTTAAGAGAATCATATCTGTTTGTGCTCTTGAAGAACGTTGATTCATCAAGTGCAACAGTGTTGCTGTCCTTAACAAATTCAGGGTAAGAAACGGTAGTTGTTGTGTAAATCTGATTACCGTTTTCATCCTTAAGCTTGTTGTTATCCGCATCAACAGCAGGAACTGTGAACTCGCCTGTTGTTGTAACATACTTACCACCTGAGTAAGATGTTAAAGCTTCACCCTTCTTAGGAGCCTTTTCCGGTTCCTTAGCAAGGTTTGAAGCAGCCTCATCTGTGCCACCTACATTGATAACTGTTGAGAAGTAGTTTGTATCATTGAATATAGGTGTTGCTGATACGTTAGCATAAGCTGTATCATAGTTCTCGCTTGCAAGCTGATCGATATAATTTGACTCACCTGCTGAAATGAAGCCCTTGATATCGTAATCATACTTATAAACCTTGCCATCGGCACTCTTACCTGAGCCATCCGCATCCTTAAGTGTTACGGAACTACCTGAGTAAAGACCGATGTTTCTTTCTTCGTTAGCATAAGATACTACGTTTCTTATCTTCATAGCAGGGTTGAAGTTTGAATCAATACCCTTTGCCTTGTTCATGTATGTAAGACTGTCCTTGAGATAGTGCATAACATAGATGTTCTCACCACCGAGCTTGAAGCCGTTACCGCCTGATGTAGCACCGAAGTCTTCTTCTGTGCCATCTTCAAGAAGCTTATAACCCTGTCTGTATGAAATACAGTTTTCAAGAACTTCCGCACCGATAGCACCTGTTGAAAGCTTAGTATAGCAATCCCAACCATCATCGAGGTTGTTATGTGATATACAGCCTTCGAATACGTTGCCGTATCCGCAAGTAAGCTTAGCAGCGAAACCATCAGCATTGTTCTTTGATGGGTCACAGTTGTTGTATGATTCACAATCCTGAATCAAGTTGTATGAAGGCCAGTTTTCCTTGTTGTTGTCTGAACCTATTCTTGAAATCTGGAAGCCAACCTCACCGTTATCGTGGAATGTACATCCCTTTATAACGTTGTTCTGACCGCCGAGATAGAATGCCTTACCGTTGCCCTTAGCGTTTGTAACGGTAATTCCTTCAAAGTTCCAGTAATCAGCAGCTACATAGAAACCTTCCTTTTCGCCCTGAAGGTCGATAACAGGATTTGCACCCTCATCTGCAACAAGGTACTTTCTCATAGACTGAAGACCGCTGCTGATAGATGAAATTGTGATGTTATCCTGAGTGATGTTGTATGTACCATCAAGCATAACTACCTTATGGCACGCATTCTGACCCATAAGCTGTACAGCTGTTTCAAAGTCGATAGGATCTTCTCTTGTACCCTCGCCGTTTACAGTACCTGTAGGTGAGCAGTAAAGAGTATCATCTTCAACAGATGAAAGTGACTTATGTGTTACAGTGAATCTGTAAACAACATCGTCGTATGATACACAATCGTCAACTGTACTTGGTGTATATACAACTGTGAAGTTTGTTACTGAGTTTGGCTTAAGTGTAACAGGGAAAGTTGAACCTCTCTTTGTTACGTTACCGCCTGATACGATAATCTTATCATCCTGCTTGATTGTTATAAGACCACCTGTAGGGTTGTTAGCCTTAAGTACAAGTGAATAATCTGTGCTTGTTGTGTAAAGAGCAGATTCAACACTTACCTTTGGTGAATATATTGTATCTGTCTTATAAGCGAAGCTTGGGTCATAAGTAGGATCTGTTTCATAAAGCTTTATGTTAGATACTGTTGCATCAGCATAACGTGAAGCGAAGAAACCTACCCAGATATCGTCCTCGTCCTGTGTTGTAAGTACGTCTGATGTGCTGAGTGCTGCATCAAAGTCGTACTGTGTATTTGTTGTACCTGTCTGGTAATCATAAGTTGTGATAGCATAACCTGTTGACATCTTTGTAAGAGTGATGTCGTACTTATCGCCTGCAACCGGGAGATGGTCTGTTGTTGACTGGATACCAACTCTTTCACCACCGCCGTTGATAGCTGCAACGCCCTTACGAATCATGATGTTGATTCTGTTCATGATTGACTTTCTGTAATATGAACTGTTTGTAGGGTCTGTTGGGTATGTACTGTCTGTACAACCACCTGCGATAACGATGTTAGAAGCAAATGTTGCTGTAACCTTTGACTTTGTAACATTGTCGATACCTGCAATCATAGCCTCATAAAGGTTGATTGGTTCTTCTCTGTTACCGTAAACCTTAATTGGGTTACCGTCATCATCGAGAACAGGGTTACCATCCTCATCTCTCTGATACTGATAGTCCTCAATCTCAGGGATTGACTGAACTCTTGCATCAAGAGTATCTGTTGTGATATTGTTCATATCACCCTTATCTGTGAGTGCATCGAGAGGCAATACGTCTCTTGCCATGATACCGAAACACTCCTGACCGCTTCTAAGCTTATCAAGTGCAAGCTTTTCAGCTTCTTCCTGTGACATACCTGCCGCAATGTTTGTTGCAATATTCTTCTCGTATTCAGCCTTTACCTTAGAGAAGTCCTCAGCATCTTGAGGATCTCTGATGTATCTGTTTACGGTAATTGTAGCTGAAAGCTGGAAGTTATTGTTAGGATTAACCTTTGTGTAGTAGTAACAAATACCATCCTGATCACCTGATACCTTACCGGCACCTGTCCAAGATACCATTCTTACTGAGTCAACGTCTGAAAGCTGGCCGTCTCTCATTACCTGATAGCCGACTTCGTTCTTAGAGTCGTTTGCAACCTTAGTCTGTCCTGATGCTGTCTTAAGTTCGATGTATGATGATTCTGAAGTTGAAACACCGTCAACACCCATTGAAGATGCACCAAAGATACAAGGCTTCCATACATAATCTGTGCTCTGCTGGATAGCCACATCAAAACTGATTGAAGGGAATCCTTCGTTAAATACAAGCTTAACCTTTGTTACGCCAATACTGCTGTTGTCGTATTCTGAAAGGTCAATGTAGTAATCAGCAGCCTTAGCTGTTGCTTCGTCTACTGTTTGTGTATCTGTGAAATACTTTGTACCATCGAAGTAGATGTATGGTGTGTTGCTCATAGTTTCGGTATTACCGTTGTTGTATGAACGTGAAACAACAAGACCTGTTGCTGTGTATGCCTCATCAACACCGAATGTCATACGAGGATATGTATCAACAACAGCCTTAAATGCCTGTACTTCCTTTACTTCAACTCCGAAAGTAGCTGTTATGCTCGGATCGGCAACAGATCTTACTGTCATGTTAAGTGTCTGTGCCTTTGAGCTGTCAAAGCCCTCCAATGTGTATTCATCTGATGAAAGGATTTCATAGTTGTAGTTACCTGCCTCGTCTACATAAGTAGCCTGTATTGTAAGACCTGACGGAGCGAACTCGTCACCAACATAGAAAGTCTTTACAGTTGGGAATACAACAACTCTGATTTTCTGGAGTGTAGCCTTTGTTACATTTAATGTGAAGCTGTCTGTAAGACCCTGTGAATCGTGGTTAGGGTTCTCAGCATAGCTTATTATTACTGTGTTTGAACCAACTTCATCATCTGTGAAGTATGTGTCGTCCGTAATGGTCTTTCCATCCATTGTGAGGACGTACTGATCATCGGAAAGTGTCTTTGATGTGCCGTTCTCGTAAGTTGCAACAACTTCAAGACCTGCACGGTTAAACTTAGACTGTGTATAATAGTCAACCTTAACAGGTGTGTAAGTAGCCTTAAGGCTTGTTACCTTAAGCTTGTTTACAGGCAATTCCATAGTTGTTGTTGCAGCACCTACAACAACCTCAACAGTTGTTGTGCCTACCTTTGATGAATCAAAACCTCTTGTTGTGATTTCATCAGCATCAACAACAGCCTTGCCGCCATCTGCATAAGTTGCTGTTACTTCCATACCTGTAAGATCAAGAGCTTCATCAACGATGTAGCTTGTCTTTGTAGGCATCTTTGTAACTTCGATTGAAGAAATCTTTCTTGAACCTGCAACAAATGAAAGGTTTGAAACTTCGATATCCGCATTTCTTGTTGCGTAAACACCAACATAGCAGTTATCGTTTGTGAAAAAACCTGTTACGTCATAAGACTGCTTAGCGCCGTTTACGTAAGCTGTTATGTTATCGCCGCTTCTCTTAAGTCTGAGAGTTGCACTAACAACATAACCGGGGTCTGTCTTAGGGAATGCTGTATCAGCAAATGAGTCCAAATCCCATGTTACAACAGGAGAATTTGCACAATCTGATACAGTTCTTGTACCGATTACACCTGTTTCATCTGCACTACCCTTAATGAGAGTACCGAGCATAAAGCTGTTATCGGTTTTCTCTGTAGTCAAACCGTCGATAGTTTCATTGCTTACATACTTCTGATTAAATGCGATAAGACCTGCAGTTGACTGCTGTGGGTTACCTGATAAATCTGAATTCAATGTGATTTTAACATCAGCGGAGATGTCAAAATCTTCATCGCTTGGGCAAGGGATTGCATAGTATGCAAATGAGTCTTCCTTGCTTGAAATCTTACCCTGCTGTGGAACATCGATAGCTATAGTGCTGTCGTCTGTCTTTGTGAATGTAGGTTCGTCAATAGGTTCACTCTTTCTTGCAAAGTAACCTGTGCCGCCGAATTCCCAATCACCTGTTTCAACAGCTGCGCCTGCGATTTTAAGCTTCATGTTTGTGAATGTGGCATCTGCACATCTTGAAACGAAGAAACCTGCATAAATCTTGCCGTCTGTACCTTTTAATTCAACATCTTCTGCTGAAAGGTTAACCTTTTCGTCACCATACTGCAATGTATAGTTAGAACCTGCCTTAGTGATTGAAACATTCACTTCTTTGCCTAATGAAGGTACTGATGCAGCTGTGCTGCGAAGTGCTGCAGACTCCTCTGTATCACCCTTTACAAGCTGTGTAGCATTCGCACGATTTCTGTACCAAGCAAATGACATAACTCCGCTTCCGCCTGAAAGCTTAGCAAGGTTGATAGGACCTACTGCAATAGTATTGCCGTATTTTTCATTCTGTACAGATGCTGCATCATTTACATTCTCACTTGGTGCATAATCTCTTACCATAGCACCGTATGAAACCTGATTATTGGTAGCATCATAACCATTAACCTTTACTGTGCCTGAAAGTGTGAAGTCGTCTGTAGCCTCTACTTCCTGATAGTAGTATACAAGACCTTCACTACCTGTTGCAACCTTACCTACGGAATCAATACCTGTTGCATCTGTAGGATCGTTGTAGTTAGGCATACCCATTCTAAGCTGTGCACTGTCATCGCTAAGCGCATCCGCAGCATAGCAATAAACATCATCGCCGTTGGCATTCTTTGTTGTTGTGATACCGGAAATTCTCTCGGCACCGCCTGCATCACCAAAGGCTCTTGCCTGCCAGTTGCCTGCTGTTGTAAAGTCCATATTCACATCATACGCTTCCACGGAATCGTCTGATGCGCTTACTGCTGAACCGGATACAACTTCATCAGCAACGGCACTTCCTGTTGAATCAGCATTATCTTTAGCAAATGTAGGCAATGATGTGGATGTCAG
>CAZUXS010000034.1:0-17214 GCA_964624605.1 uncultured Lachnospiraceae bacterium
GTGCGTTTAAGGAGAAACTGAAAATGGCTCAATATTTTATAGATACATGTGAAAAGCTCATTTGTATGATGCTGCTTTCGGGTGTGATGTTGGCTTATATGGCAAATAAATATCCGAAAGAATCGTATGGAAAGCGTACCACATGGATAACAAGAGCGGCTTTGGCTGCGGGTATCATATTTGCGCTTTTAATGGCAATTATGAAAAACTTTACGAACAAAATAAACACAAGCACATGGAACCTTTTTATTTTCATTGCTGTTTTTGTTTTGGCTGTTGTTTTTTATGTTTTTACGGGTATAGAGGAAAAGAGAAAAATTTCGAGAGGGCTTATTCCCTCTGTTGCGTTGGGAATGATAGTATGTCTTTTGATTTTCTATGTTCTGCCCGATGTGTTGGCATACCCTTATGCGATTTATTTTACAAATAAGACGGTACTGTCTACCGATTTTATAGTAAAGACAATAGGTGTATTGTTTGGTTTGATTTTGTCCTATGTTACGGGATTGGGTATGTATAAGGTTTCAAAGGCTCTTTCAACAAAGACGGAATTTATCGTTATGACTTTGATGATAATTGTAAATGAAGTGAAGCAGATTGGCGGTGCGGTAGGTATTTTACTGGCAAAACGATATATTTCCACAAACCACATTCTGTTTAACTATGCTAAGATTGTAAACAATTACAGCAGGGTGTTTATATATATTATGCTGTGTATAGCTCTCATAGCCCCTGTTATGTTGATTATAAAAAGTTTTAATGTGAACGAACCTTATGAAAATAAGGCACAGCATAGAAAGATTAAAGCGAAATGGAAGAAAAATAAACGCCACTGTGCGGAAGTGGTTGTGTGCTTTGCAATGGTGGTTTTTGCCATGACGGGACTGGAGGCTCTGACTTCAAATGTTGTTGAACTTTCACCGATTGAAGATGCTGTGGTAAAAGACGGTTCTGTCTATGTGGATTTTGAACAGGTAAACGACGGGCATCTTCACAGATTCGGTTATACCACGGAAGATGGTACAACAATACGATTTATTGTAATTAAAAAACCGAATGCATCATCCTACGGCATAGGTCTTGATGCCTGTGATATCTGCGGTGAAACGGGATATTACGAAAAGGACGATCAGGTTGTATGCAATCTTTGCGATGTTGTTATGAACATAAATACAATCGGATTTAAGGGCGGTTGTAACCCGATAATTATTGATTACAGTATATCCGACGGTAATATCATCGTACCTGTTGACGGCCTGTTAAAATATGAGAGTGAATTTAAGTAGGGAGGAAATCGGATATGTTTTTTAGGATGATAGGAAGAACACTGGTGCATCAGTGGAAAAAAATGATTATGATTGCCTTTACTATTGCCCTCGGAGCATCTCTTGCAACAGCAATGCTTTCCGTTATGTTAGATGTAGGCGATAAAATAAATCAGGAACTGAAAACTTACGGTGCCAATATTAAGGTAGTGCCAAAAGCGGCTTCCGTTGTAAATGATTTGTATGATTTGGAAGAAGATAATTCCGTCGGAGCTTATCTTAATGAAGATGAACTCGGTAATATCAAGACCATATTTTGGGCTTTTAACATTGTTGATTATGCACCGTTTATAAATTCCTCCGCAACACTGTCCGATGGAAGTGATGTGACGGTGGTAGGTACATGGTTTAATCACCACATGGCTTTGCCTACGGGAGAGGAACTCGATGCAGGTGTTACAAGTCTCAGAACATGGTGGGATATTGTTGACGGAGATTGGATAGATGAGCAAGGCGGTAATGTTAATAATGCCGCAATGGTTGGCACGGAGCTTGCAAAACAGCTTGGTGTGTCCGTGGGAGATACGGTTGAAGTGAAAGGAACGGTAACCACGGAAAATCTCACGGTGGCAGGCATTTTTGATGCGGGCGGTGATGAAGATTATCAAATATATACTTCCGTTGACACTGCTCAGGCTTTGGACGGTCTGGATGGTTGCATTGACAGTATAGAGGTAAGTGCATTGACAACTCCCGATAACGAACTTGCACAGAAAGCCGCCAAAGACCCTGCTTCATTGACGGTAGACCAGTATGAAACATGGTATTGCACAGCTTATGCAAGCTCTATTTGCTATCAAATTGAGGAAGTAATAACGGATTGTGTAGCTTCTGCGGTTCGTCAAGTGGCAGATTCGGAAGGTGAAATTTTGAAAAAAACACAGTTTTTAATGATACTGATTACAATTTTATCTATGATTGGTTCTGCACTCGGTATATGCAATCTTGTAACGGCTTCCGTTATGGAAAGAAGTAGCGAGATTGGATTGATGAAAGCAATGGGAGCACAAAACGGTGCAATCACGGGTTTGGTGCTTACGGAGATATTTATAACAGCCGTTGTCGGCGGTTTTGCAGGATTCGGAGCAGGTGTCGGCTTTGCTCAAATAATAGGGCAATCCGTATTTAACGCATATATAAATATGCGACCTATTGTAATCCCCCTTGTTGCCGTGCTTGTATTTTTGGTGACTTTGATGGGCAGTATGCCTGCAATAAGAATGCTTTTGAAGCTTCAACCTGCGGAGGTATTGCATGGAAAGTAAATTTGGAGGAAGAAAAATGACAAAGAATAAAATGTTTTTTCGTATGATATCGGCTTCTTTAGTCAGAAGACGTTCAAGAATGATAGTTGCACTTCTTGCTATTGCAATAGGAGCTACAATCCTCTCGGGTTTACTTACCGTTTATATTGAAGTGCCCAGACAGATGGGAGCCGAGTTCAGAAATTACGGTGCAAATATGATTTTTACCGCAACGGAAGATAAACTTACACAGGAAGATGTGAACAGTGCCTTGTCAATCATTGCACCCGAAGATTTGGTTGGTGCGGCACCTTACCGTTATGAAACGGTTAAAATACACGAACAACCGATACTTGCCGCAGGAACGGATATGGAGCAAACAAAGGCTACAAGTCCGTATTGGTCCGTTGACGGAGAGTGGCCCTCAACATCGGAAGAAATTTTGCTGGGAGCAGGTGTTGCCGATAGTTTACAGCTGTCGGTTGGTGATGTTGTTACTGTGAGCTATACACCGCAGGATACGGATGATAATTCATCGGAAAATAAGGAAGAATCTATTTTGGATAACTATATTGATTTTACCGTTGTCGGTATTTTAAATACGGGCGGTTCGGAAGAAGATTATGTATATATGTCAACCGAAGATATGGACACATTAACCGGTATTAGTGGTGATATTGATTTGGTTGAACTGTCAATTCTTGCAAATTCGGAACAGCTTTCAAGGTATGCCGAAGATATAGAATCTTCCGTTCCAGCCGTAAATGCAGGCTTGGTAAAAAGGGTGACAGCATCGGAGACAACAGTGTTATCAAAGCTTCAAGGCTTGATTCTTTTGGTTACTATTGTAGTGCTTGGTCTTACAATGATATGTGTGGCAACCACTATGACAGCGGTTGTTGCGGAAAGACGAAGAGAAATAGGTCTGCGAAAGGCGATAGGAGCTTCGGACAGCAGCATTGTGAAGGAGTTTATGGGAGAGGGAGTTTTCCTCGGAGGTGTCGGCGGAATACTGGGTTCTGTGCTTGGATTTGTTTTCGCACAGACGGTAACTATGAAAGTATTCAGCGGCACAATAAGTATGAGACCTGCACTTGTTCCGATTACTATAATTGCATCCGTTGCGGTAACAGTGATTGCAAGTATTTTGCCGATAAAGAGTGCCACAAGCATTGAACCGGCGATTGTATTAAAAGGAGAGTAAAAATGAGTACGGTATTGGAATTGAAAAATATATATAAAATTTACGGAGATTTGCACGCTCTTGACGGTGTGGATTTAAAGGTTGAAAAGGGTGAATGGGTTTCTATCATGGGTCCGTCCGGTTCGGGAAAAAGTACGCTTATGAATATTATCGGCTGTATGGACAGACCGTCCGAGGGGCAGGTTATTCTTGATGGAATTGATATTTCAAAGGCGGATAACAAGGGACTCACTGTTATACGAAGGGATAAAATAGGGCTTATCTTTCAACAATTTCATCTTGTGACTTATTTGAATGCATTGGAAAATGTAATGCTTGCACAGTATTATCACAGTATTCCCGATGAAAAAGAAGCTATGGAGGCGTTAGAAAGAGTAGGACTTGCCGACAGGGCAAAGCATCTTCCGAGTCAGCTTTCGGGCGGAGAACAGCAAAGAGTTTGTGTGGCACGAGCCTTGATAAATCAGCCCGAGATTATACTGGCAGATGAACCTACCGGAAATTTGGACGACAGAAACGAAGAAATTGTTGTCGATTTGTTCAGAGAACTTCATAAAGAGGGAACAACCCTTGTTGTGGTAACACATGACCCCGAAGTGGGTGAGGTTGCACAACGACAAATAGTGCTTCGTAACGGAAAAATTCACAAGCAAAAGATGAATGAAAACTTCACGGGAAAAATTCGTTTTGATAATTGAGACGAAAAATTAAACCATAGTAAATTGAATTTACTCGGAGCTGATTCACAGGAGGTCAACTATGAAAAAGAAATTTTTATTGTTTTTTGGGATGTTATGCTTTTCGGTATGTGTGTTTACGGGTTGCGGAAGTAAAAATTATGCCGACGGCACATACACGGGACAAAGTTCGGTATATGAGAGTGATGATAGCAACGGCAACGGATACGGTGTTGTAACCCTTACGATTAAAGATAACACAATCACGGAATGTACATACGAAACTTACGAACCCGACGGAACATTGAAAGACTCC
The DNA here is from genome assembly GCA_964624605.1 of uncultured Lachnospiraceae bacterium. Classification (GTDB taxonomy): domain Bacteria; phylum Bacillota; class Clostridia; order Lachnospirales; family CAG-274; genus CAZUXS01. The sequence continues at coordinate 4,767 of CAZUXS010000034.1, forward strand.
GATTACGGAATGCAAGACGGCGAGATTGCCAACAGAGATTATTATAATAAGGCTCAAAAAGCCATTGCGGCGTGTGAAAAATATGCCAATCAACTGGTAGAAACAAATGATGTGAGCGAGGTAGACGCTATCACAGGTGCCACGATAAATTATAATAATTTCAAAGAAGCTGTAAAGGACGCACTTTCAAAGGCAGAGACAAAATGAAAAAATATTTAAAACATACGGGAATTATCCTTGCGGGAATTTTATTCCTGCTTGGTATTCCCTTTTTGTCAACCGATTATTTTAAAACATTGTTAAATGGAAATACGGATGCGGTGACATCCGCTTCCGTTGTCATTGACCAACCCTCGGGGGAATATATCGTTCTTGTAAACGGAAATTTGCATACCGATAAGGAAAATTTGGATACATGGATTAAGTTCTTTCAAGGGGAAGAAATATCATATTTGTTTGAGGACATTTCCTGTTCCGTTATAAAGGGTGATGAGGGTGCATTGAATACAGCTAAGTCATTTCAATCAAGATTGCCCGAGAAACAGATGAGAATTCAACAAGAAGATGCAACCCTTTTAATGTCCCGTGCCGATAACGGTAAATATGATATTATAATTATATCCAAGGAATATGCAAATTCTTATGATGTTACAACGGCAGAGGGGGAAAATACCGCTCTTATAAATATTGTTTCGGAAAGGGAAGAAGAATGAGAAAGGTAAATGCAATAATAAGTATGGGAATTATAGTGCTTTTTTTGGTGCATGGTATTTCGGGCAGCTTTCAAATGGTGGGAATTATATCGGGTGGTTCAACCATTTTGTCGGTACTGACTTGGTGTATGGCTGCAATGATTGCGGTGCATACGGTGATTGGAATTATATTGACGATACACACACTGCGGATTTCAAAAAAAACGGGTGTAAGTTACATAAAAGAAAATGCTCTGTTTTGGATTAGAAGAATAAGCGGTTTTGTGCTTATGCTTTTGGTTTCCTTGCATTTGGCTGTGTTTATGCAGACGGGTGAGGGTGTTTTTCGCCTTAATTATTTCGGAATATCGGAGCTTGTGGGGCAGGTGCTTATGTTATCCGCATTGGCGGTGCATTTGCTTTGCAATATCAAACCTCTTTCCATTGCGTTGGGGTTATACGGAGAAAGCGGATATATCAAGGATATAGTATTGATATTGTCAGCTTTGCTAGTATTTTGTACTGTGGCTTTCGTTATATATTATCTCAGATGGAATGTGCTTTGGAGGTGATTTGTATGAGTGTGGAAAAAGTGAATATTGTAGGTGCGGGACTTTCGGGGCTTACAGCAGCCATTACTTTGGCTAAAAAAGGTGTGCATTCAAGGCTTATTTCCGTACAAGCATCGGAGAGAGCACAATCGGTTATGGCAGAGGGCGGCATAAACGGAGTTTTAAACACTATGGGAGAGGACGACAACGTAGAAAATCATTTTAACGATACCGTAAGGGCAGGCTGCAACATAGCCGATGAAGAGGCTGTGAGGGGCTTGACAAAGGCGGCACCGTATATCATAGAAAGACTGGAAAAATTAGGTGTTCCCTTTAACCGAAATTCCGACGGCACAATTATGCAGAGAAATTTCGGAGGGCAGAAAAAGAAAAGAACCGCTTATGCAAAAAGCAGTACGGGAAAGATTATTATGACGGCTTTAATTGATGAAGCACGATGTTTTGAAGCAAAGGGATTTATAGAACGATTTTCTTCACACGAGTTAGTTAAACTTATGATGGAATCGAAAAATCGGGAACAAAATATTAAGGGTGTTATAATAAGAAATACATATACGGGAGAGGTACACGGTTTTTACGGACCTGTTATTTTGGCTTGTGGTGGTATGAACGGCCTTTTCTCTGGGCGTACTACCGGAACTACGGCAAATTCCGGAGAAGCGGCGGCAATCGTTTTTTCACAAGGGGTGGTGTTTTCAAATCTTGAAATGATACAGTATCACCCAACCACTATAAAAATATCGGGAAAAAGGTGTTTGATTAGTGAAGCGGCAAGGGGAGAGGGAGGTCGTTTGTTTATTTTGAGAGACGGTAAACCGTGGTATTTTATGGAAGAAAAATATCCCGAGCTTGGAAATCTTATGCCAAGGGATGTGGTTTCAAGGGAGATGTATTTTGTAACGCATGATGAAACTCTCGGCGGTCAGGTCTATCTGGATATGAGGGAAATTTCAAAGGAAACATGGAAGAAAAGGCTTCCCGATTTGCGACAGGAAATTTTGGATTATCTGTCAATTGACCCTGCGAAAGAGCCTGTTCCCGTAGAACCCGGAATACATTACTTTATGGGTGGAATTGATGTGGATGCTAAGCATCACACAAATATAGAAAATCTCTATGCGGCAGGTGAGTGTTGTTCTCTGTATCACGGAGCAAACCGATTGGGTGGGAATTCTCTTTTGGGAGCAATTTACGGAGGATTTACGGCGGCAAATTCCGTGTATGAAGATTGTTTTAAAAGAGATAATTGCAAGGAAGATACAAATGAAAAATATGATATGACAGATTTTTGGACAGCTGAAAACGCTGTTGCGACACCTGCATTAAAAATTGAAATTTCAAATATTTTATATGATGCACTGGGTATTGTGAGGAATGAAATGAAGATGAAAAACGCTTTGAAAAAAATAGAAAAACTGATGGAAAAACATAGCAACAACATGGCAAATCTCGGAAGACTGAATCTGGCAAAAATGATGATATCTTCTGCAATATATAGAAAGGAAAGTCGTGGTGCTCATTACAGAAGTGATTATCCCGAGCGGAATGAAGAATTTCGGAGATATATCAAATGTAATTTTACGGGCATCATTGACACGGTGGAGTAGCAGATGATTTATAAATTGCAAATCAAAAGACAGAGAGAAAAAAACACGGAACCATATTGGCAGAGCTTTGAGTATATTTGCGAAAACGATGAGAACGAAACTGTTGCTACGGTCCTGAGTGCAGTGGAAAACGGAATAGTAAACAAGGATATTGACGGAAATATTCTTGAACCGATTGCATGGGAGTGCAGTTGCCTGCAAAAAAAGTGCGGTAGCTGTGCAATGATTATAGATGGCAGACCCGGGTTAGCCTGTAATTTTTTTCTGAAACAGCATAAAGGGAAAAAGCCGATTGTGATAGAACCCCTTCGCAAGTTTCCGGTAGTCAGGGATTTGATTGTGGATAGAAGTGTAATGCGTGAAAATCTCAAAAAAATACAGGCGTGGATGACAACGGAAGCTACTGTTTCCGATGAAAAAAAGGGCGAATTGATGTACGATGCCTCAAGGTGTTTGCAATGCGGTTGTTGCTTGGATGTTTGTCCAAATTATTGCGGTGAAGATGATTTTTTCGGTGCGGCAAGTGCTGTACCTGTTTCAAGAATTATAAATGCCACCGATAAGAAAAATAGTAAGGATATAAAAAAGAACTATAATGAGCATATATATAAGGGCTGCGGTAAATCATTAGCTTGCCGTGATGTTTGCCCCGCTAAAATAAAAACAGATAGGATGCTGAGCAGTTCAAATGCTTTGGCAAACCGGATATTATGAGGACGTTTTGTATGTGGAAGAAAGTTGCGGTGATTGTACTGTCGGCAACAGCCGTTGTACTGTTGTTGAAATTTTGCTTGAATGGGAAAGAACAGCGACATTTTGAGTTAAGTGAAGAATTGGAAATTTCTTTTGCAAATTCGGATGAAATAATTGAAACGATACACGACGGACTTGGAAAACACGCCCGTTCTTTTACTATTACATATAATGCCGATGCCGACCATTTTGAAGATACAAAAAAACTGGTGGACGAGTTAATGAATTGTGCCATGTATAATACGGATTCTCCCACAGAGGGCGATTACATCAGATACCAGTACGGAGGCTACAAACTCAGTTATCAAAAACAGGATGGCAAAAAGAATTGCGACTACACTTTGACAATCACACCTATTTATTATTCCACAATTCGGGAAGAACGTGAGGTTGATGAAAAAACAAAGGTAATACTTGAAGATTTGGATATAGATAAAAAGACTTCGGAATATGAAAAAGTAAAGTCGGTATATGACTATATATGCCGCAATGTAAATTATGACTATGTTCATGAAAACAATTCTCTTTATCATAAAGATTCAACAGCTTATGCCGCACTTGTAAAAAATTATGCCTCATGTCAAGGCTATGCGGTGGCGGTGTTTCGCCTTTTAAAGGAGCTGGGAATAGAGTGTAGTGTGGTTACGGGCACGGGAATCAATAACCGTGGAGAATCCGAATTTCATGCATGGAACGAGGTTGTGCTTGATGGTGAAATTTATAATATGGACGCAACATGGGATTCGGGAAGAGAGGATTACCAATACTTTCTGGTAAAGGATGAAGAATTTGTAAATCATGTAAAAGATTGATGATAAGGGGAATAAGAGGGATAAGAGAGAGCGAGGACATTGTAAACCGCACACATCTCTGTTAAGCATACAAATTAAATAATAAAAATTAATTTTACACAGCAGATTGTATCAGAAGAATACGATTTTCTGTGTATTTTTTATATTTTAGATAAATTTAAGCAACCAATGAATTTAACTTCATAGGTGTCATACAGTCTAAATTTTACCTATAACGATAATAATTATTGATAGCTGCTATTTATGGTGGTATTTATGATTTTCATGAGGGGATTTACGGATGATTTTTTCGTGGTGCAAATTATGTCAGATTATATCGAACTATGAATTTTATTGGAATTTGTGTTTAAATATTAATTTTTACGAGTAAAACCAAATAAAGATTGACAGCTTTATTTTTGTAATATATAATAAAATCAGGAGTATAAGTTTTATCTTATTCTATAATTTATTTTATTGTGTTAATTTTAATGTTTGTGTGAAATTTGAAACGGACTCTATAGGGGGGAGTTGTTTTTGTTCGTTTTGCACTTTTTGTTTTACCCAATTACCTGTTTAAGATGTTTTTGGCGGAATTGTTGTTGTCTTATAAGCTTTGTCTGCATCATTGCAAGGCAATTTCTTGAACGGGAAATTCAATTTAATTCATTGTTAGTATAAAATCTCGGTGATAACTCTATTGATAGAGTAAATAAATCTTGGAGGAATGATGATATGGCGAGAATGGACAGTGAACCGACTCACGAACTAAACGGTATAAGATATAGGTGTGGGCATGTACAGCCTTTTGGAGCTACCATATTGCAGGATAATGCCATTAATTTTTCTATATTTTCAAAGGATGCTGTATCCTGTGAGTTGCTTTTATATCATGATAATGATGAAAATCCTTTTGCGGTGATTCCGTTTCCCGATGAATTTCGCATAGGAGATGTTTTTTCTATGATAGTCTATGACCTTGACTACGAAGACATAGAGTACGGTTATCGCATGGATGGACCTTTTGACCCTAGGAACGGATATTATTTTAATAGAGATAAGGTGCTTCTTGATCCGTATGCGAAGATGATTTCCGGCAGAAATAAATGGGGGGAGGAACCGGATTGGGAAAATGATTTTCAGCACAGAGGTAAGGTTATACCCGAAGATTTTTATTGGGAAGGCGACAAACCTCTTGAAATTCCAATGAATGACCTTGTAATATACGAAGCACATGTAAGAAGTTTTACAAAGGACGAAAGCAGTAATGTAAAGCGTTCAGGCACATTTGCGGGACTTCTTGAGAAGATTCCGTATTTACGGGAGCTGGGTGTGAACTGTATAGAGTTGCTGCCTATTTTTGAATTTGATGAATTCGAGAACAGCAGGGTGATTGATGGGGAAAGGCTGTTCAATTACTGGGGATATTCAACCGTAGGATTTTTTGCACCAAAGGCAGGTTATGCCGCTCTCGGTAAAAATGGACTTACATCCGAGGAATTGAAAAATCTGATAAAGCATCTCCATTCAAACGGCATAGAGATAATTCTGGATGTTGTGTTTAATCATACCGCCGAGGGAAATGAAATGGGGCCGTATATCTCATACAGAGGTATAGACAATAAGACGTATTATCTGCTTACTCCGGAGGGATATTATTATAATTTCAGCGGGTGCGGAAACACAATGAACTGCAATAACGCAGTAGTCAGAAATTGCATACTTGATTGTTTGCGATACTGGGTATCTGCATACCACATAGACGGCTTCCGCTTCGATTTGGCATCTATTCTCTCAAGGGATGATAAGGGTGCACCTATGACAAGTCCGCCACTTTTGGAGGCATTGGCTCACGATCCCGTACTTGGTAAAACAAAGCTGATAGCCGAGGCATGGGATGCAGGTGGACTTTATCAGGTAGGCAGCTTTCCTGCATGGGGAAGGTGGGCTGAATGGAACGGTAAATTCCGTGATTGCATCAGGCGTTTTGTAAAGAGTGATAGTGAGTGCGGACAAGAATTGCTGTGGAGGATACAAGGTTCTCCCGACCTTTATTCCAACAGGAGTACGGAAGCCAGTATCAACTTTATAACTTGCCATGATGGCTTTACATTAAATGATATGGTATCCTACAACGAAAAGCACAACGAGGCAAACGGTGAGGGAAACCGTGACGGTGCAAATGATAATTACAGTTGGAACTGCGGTGCGGAGGGTGTTACCGATAATGAGTATATAAATTCACTTCGCAGACGCCAGATTAAAAATGCGGCAGCCTTGCTTTTGCTTAGTAGGGGAGTACCTATGATATTATCCGGTGACGAATTTTGCAATTCCCAAATGGGTAATAACAATGCGTATTGCCAAGATAATAAAATATCATGGCTCGATTGGAATAATCTGGAAGAGAATAAGGATGTGTTTGAGTTTTTCAAGAAAATCATTGCATTTCGAAAGGAACATCCCGTAATGCGACGCAAAGATTTTTATACGGGAATGAACAGCAGTGGTTATCCCGAACTGTCTTTCCATGGTGAAAAATCATGGAAGCTTGATATTCCTTTCCACACATTCGGTTTTATGTATGCGGAAACGATAAAGGATCATAAGTCGGATTATGATTGCTTCATATACTGCGGAGTAAATACACACTGGGAGGAGAGAACTCTTGAATTGCCTATAATTCCGAAGGAAATGAAGTGGTACAAAGAAGTATACACATTTGATGATAATTTAAAAGAAGAGCAAACAGACGGTGGCAGTATAGTGCTTGCGCCAAGAAGTTTGATGTTGCTTATAGCTAAATAAAAGAGGAGAATATATTATGCAAATAAATATAAATGACAAAGATGCAAATGCCGTAAAAATAACGGTAGCAGGTAGAATAGATTCAAATACATATCGTGAATTGCAGGTTGCTGTCAATGAGATTGATTATTCAAAAGGTAGCTTGATTTTTGATTTTACAGACGTAGAGTACATTTCTTCAGCAGGGCTCAGAGTGCTTTTGTCTGCAAGAAAGAAGATAGGCAACGGCAATATGAAGGTGATAAATGTTTCAAGTTCTGTTTTTGAGGTGTTTAGTGTAACAGGATTTGACACTATGTTTGAAGTTACACAGGGCGAAGTGGGCATAGCTACATATATAAGCCATTCCTTTAAGGAAATTTTAAAAATGAAAAATGAAAAATATCCCGATGTAACTATCTTATCTCACCTTGGCAATGACTATACATGGAATGATATAGATAAGTATTCTCAGATAGTTGCAAATGACCTTTCCGCAATCGGTGTAAAGAAAGGCACCCATGTGGGCATCTGTTCAGCGAATTCCGCTAACTGGATAATTACATTTTTCGCTGTTCAGAAGTTGGGAGCAATAGCTTGTCTTTTGAATTTTAACTATAATGAAAAGGAAATAGTTGATGTTTCGAATGTAGGAGATATAACTCATTTATGCTATGGTGATATAGCCACCATGAAGAATAAGGATGATTTCCTTTCCAAAATTAAAAATGCCGAAAACAATATGATAACGGAGTTTTACGATATAGGAAGCGGTATTGATTTAAAGAAACGTGAAGGTGAATATGACAGCGTAAAGGGATTATTTGATGTTAAGGTGGAGGTCGATGATGTTTGTGTAATGATTTATACTTCCGGTTCCACGGGAAAGCCTAAGGGTGTTTTGCTTTCTGCTTATAACATACTCAATGCGGCATCTTCAATGGCGGATAAAATAAAGATAACAAATGAGGATAAGCTGTGTCTTATACTTCCATTGTTCCATATATTTGGTATGTTAGCGGGATTTTTCTGCAACTTATTGAAAAATGCCCATATAATTATCCCCGAAAATTTGAAAACAAGTACGATACTTTCAACCATAGACGAATATAAGTGTACTCTGTTCCATTCTGTTCCGACAATGGTGCTTGCTATAATGAATAATAAAGACTTCAGTTCCGATAAGGTGAGCAATTTAAAATGTACTATTTTGGCAGGTGCGTCTGCGACGGAAGCACAGGTAATAAAGATGATGGAAACATTCCCTAACAATCATTTTGTGTGGACATACGGTTTGAGTGAGATGTCTCCCGTATGTATGACAGAGTACGAAGATACTATTGAACACATGACGAAAACTGTGGGTAGACCTGTGAAGCATATACAGCTGAGTGTTAAAAACCATGAAACCGGTGAGGATTGTGCTGTGGGTGAAGTAGGTGAGGTTACCGTTGAGGGATATAGCCTTATGTCATGCTATTATAAGGCTGCTCTTGATGCTCAATCTATTGATGACAGCGGTTGGTTGCATACTGGAGACTTGGGATTTATTGATGAGGAAGGTTATTTGCACCTTACGGGACGAGCAAAGGAGCTTATTATCCGTGGTGGCGAAAATATAATGCCGAGTGAGATAGCAGAGGTTATTTCACAGTTCCCCGATGTTGCCGATGTTAAGGTGCAAGGTGTTCCTGATGACTTCTTCGGTGAAGTGGTAGGTGCAAGTATCGTAATGAAGGATGGCAAAAAGCTCGATATTGAGGAATTAAAAGCATTTCTTGCACAAAGGATGGCAAAATATAAACTCCCTGCATTCATTTTCCAATACGATGCTTTTCCGGTGCTTTCAAACGGTAAGATAGATGCTGTATCTCTTAAAAAGGATATGAATGAAAAGGCTGCTGCATTAAAAAATAAATAATAAGGAGAAACCACAATGATGTTTGAGAACAAGGATGTAGTTTTTAACGGAGGCCCGTTTCAATCATATTGGTGGGCGGATGAACATGAACCTATACACCTTGCCGTAAAAGCCGAACTTACGAATACAGTCAATGCGGATATACTTGAAAAGGCGTGGGAGGATACCAAACGTGTGTATCCCCTCATTGACCTGATTCCCGACGACTATGATGAGGAGGTTGTCTTTTTTGAGGGTGAGGGTGAGAGCAAACCCATACATAGCAAAGCTTTACCGAAACTTGCAAAAGAAGTGACTTTGTATCGTGGAGTTTGTCTCACTTATTTTGAAAATACCGTAACGCTGAATGCATATCGTTCTATTGTTGATGAAAAGGGTTTGACGGAAGTTTTTAAAACACTGTTGAATTTCTATATATCCGCATATAAGAATGTATCCGTAAATGCAGACGGCGTAATGACGAAGCAAAACAGACAGCCGCAAGAGTATTTTATTCAAAGCACAATGCTTAGTCCTGAGGATTATACCCCTCAGCCTGTAAAGCTTTATAAGGATATTCACGAGATGTTTGTTGATACAAGCGTTGTTAATGATGAGAGCTGTGCAATAACAGTGGGTGAAACGGAAATAGCGGCAAATGACTTTGATGCGTTGTGTGAAAAAACGGGTTTATCTGTTGATGAGCTTTTTGTATATGTTACGGCTAAAGCTGTTTATGATATGTATCCGGAAGAGAGAAAAAAACTCAGCTTTGGTATTGCGACGGATTTTAGAAAGGTGTTCGATATTTTTGATACTATTGCGCCGTGTTCAAAAAAAGTGCCGTTCGTGCTGTCATACGATGATGTTTGCGGTAGCAATTTGATTGCGGCAACACGAAAAATCGGTGAAATGAGGGCGTATCAAAAAAGTGATGATTATATTAAATCTCACGTTGCTTTGGAGAATACATATAGTGTTCTTAATATAAAAAATGCCTGCCTATCCGTAAATTTTGTAGGTAATTTTGATATAGGTGAAAAAAATGAATATATTAAAAATATTACAATGACGGACTATTCTTTGCGTTCGGTATTTATGATACGCTTGAAAGAAAAATTAAAAATAAGCTTTCAATATGGAAGTGCTACCGAAAAGTATATGAATGCTATCGTAAAAACACTTTGTGAACTCGGTGTGCAGGCAAAGGTGACTGCTAAGCCATATCCCGTGAGTGCAGAGAATGACAGTCCGATAGTTTGAATTGAGAGAAGGTAAAAAATGAGCAGAACAGAATATTATAATGGTGGTCTTATGTCGCCGTTTTGGTGGTATGATAAGGAAACCGAATATCATAGTAGGTTTTCGGTGAAGCTTGACCATAATATAGACAGTGAAAAGTTGAGTATGGCTTGGGATAAGACAAAGAGGGTATATCCGCTTATAGACTGCGTACCGGAGCTGGTGAATGGCGAAATTATTTTTTATAAAGATGAAAAGGATAATCCGCCGTTGAAAAGCTCGAAGCCGATAAAGCCCGGCACCGATGCCTGTGCACGAAGGGCATTTGCGGTAACATATTACGAAAATAAGATAACACTGTGTTTGTTTCATTCTGTGGTGGACGGCGGCGGACTAAATATGATATTTTGCACGCTGATATATTTTTATCTTGAATTGTATACGGGTGAGAGTGATGAAAATCCACCTGTGGAAACAAGAGAAAATCGCAAACCCGAGGAATACTTTAAACCGCTTACTTCGATTGACATAGGAAATTTTGAGCGAAAATCGCTTATAACATATAAAAATCGTAAGGGTATGTTTATTGACCTTGATATGACGGCAAACGAACAGGGAGATATTGAGATGGCAAGGATAAAGGTGCCTGTTTATGAGTTTATGTCGGTATGTAAAAATATAGGTGCAAATCCTTCGTCTATGATGACTATACTTATGGCAAAGGCAGCATATAATATTCACCCCGAAAGAAGGGGCGACCTTGCGTTTGTGCTTACAATGAGTGCAAGAAAAGCCTTTGGTGTTCCCGATACCATAGCCAACTGTTCGACAAATGTCCTCATTCCCGTTGAATATGAGGATATAATGGGTGAAGATATGAGCAAGGCGGCAAAAAAAATACGCTCGTTGATAGACTATCAAAGGAGCAGTGATTTTATAAAAACTTTTGTTGAGTTTTATGAAACTTATGATTGGATATTGGCCAAAAGGTATGCTGTGCTGACTTATATAGGAAAGGTAGATATCGGTAAAAATGCAAAGCATATCATAGGTTTTGAAATGTCGGATGATGCTGTCTGCACCATGTATTTGATGGAGTTGCAGAGCGAATTTATAATTTCATTTCTCTTTGGAAAGGTTACAAAAAAATATATGGAAGAGGTTATAAATATACTTTCGGAATTTGGTTTAAAGGCAGAGGTGGAAACATTGCCATACCATATTATGAAAGAAAGTGACTTTGTTGTATCAGATTAAAACAGAACATTAAAATAGAATAAACAGGTATGAAAATCAAAAAGGAATCCGAGTGTTACACGGATTCGGATATTATAAAAGGAGGTAATGATATGGACAAAAGTAAAGTGGTAGTTGATTTGGGTGTTTTAAATGATACGGGAATAGGGATAGATTTTTTAAATCCCATACATATAAGAAATTCGGCTACTTTGGATCATGAATTGGATGGGGAGCTTGTTAAAAAGGCATGGGACAAAATAAAAAGGGTATATCCCGTTGTTGATTTGACCTACAAAATGGATCACGGAGATAAGGACTTTTATTTTAGCTTGAGTCCTGCTGAATTAGAAAAGTACTTGATGGATCGTGTATATCTTGTTGAGGCGGAAAGTGGCACAAATGACCCTATAAGGAGCAAGGTGCCGATAGAACCGTGCTCCGAAGCGTGTGGCAAGCGATTGATATGTATCAGCTATTATGATAGAACGGTAACTGTGAGTGCCTTTCATGCATTGGTGGACGGCGGTGGATTGGATAAGATTTTTACTGCCTTTCTTTATGTGTATTTGGCAATGTATACGGGGCATGAGGATGAAAACCCGATTGTCGATTTGACAGAGGGAAGAAGCACGGAAGAGTATTACAAAGCTGTAACATCGGAATCTGCTTTTTCACATGAATATACACCTGTTCCGATTTATACGCTGCCTCTTTTCTGCACAGGCTATATTGATGAAGATATGGTACGTGACGATGAAGGAGCGGTATATTCCGCAAGTATTTCGGTTCCTATTGATGAGTTTATAGGGCTGTGTAAGAAAAACGGCACAAATCCTTCATCTATGATGTGTACACTACTTGCAAA
>CAZUXS010000035.1:0-17131 GCA_964624605.1 uncultured Lachnospiraceae bacterium
AAGATATGGACAGGCGAAAGCCGGGCAGCAATAAATACGGCACAAAACGCAGCGAAGGCGACAAGGTCGAGATTATGTCGGGTGTGTTTGAGGGCAAGACAACAGGTACGCCCATTTCGCTCATACTTTTCAATACGGACCAAAAGTCCAAGGATTACTCCGCAATAATGGACGTGTATCGTCCTGGGCACGCCGATTTAGGGTATGATGTGAAGTACGGCTTCCGTGATTACAGAGGCGGCGGCAGGTCAAGTGCCAGAGAAACATCCGCAAGAGTGGCTGCGGGTGCTGTTGCCAAAAAGCTGTTGAAAGAGCTGGGAGTGAGAGTTGATGCCTACTCCGTTGCCATAGGTAATGTGAGCGTATCAAGTGACAGCTTTGAAATGGCTGAGAGGTTTAACAATCCTTTCACCATGCCCGATAAATGGGCGGCACAGAAAGCATCATCATTGCTTGAAAAAGCCATGGCAAACAAGGATTCCGTCGGCGGCGTGATACAGTGCGAGGTAAACGGTATGCCTATCGGCATAGGCGAACCCGTGTTTGACAAGCTGGATGCGGTGCTTGCAAAGGCTATACTTTCAATCGGCGCTACAAAGGGCATTGAGTTTGGTGCGGGATTTAAGGCATCTACCATGTGCGGTTCGGAGAATAATGACGAGTTTTACACCGAGGACGGGCGTATACTTAAGTATACGAACCACAGCGGCGGTATACTCGGAGGTATGTCGGACGGGGCTAAACTTTGTTTCAGGACGGCTTTTAAGCCTACTCCGTCAATATCACAGGTGCAAAAGACAGTCAACAAGCACGGTGAGTGCGTAGAGATTGAGATAAAGGGCAGGCATGACCCTATTGTTGTGCCAAGAGCCGTGGTTGTGGTTGAGGCAATGACGGCACTTGTGATAGCTGATATGATGCTTTGGAATATGAGTGCTAGGTTGGATGGGGTGAAGAGGTTTTACGGGAAGTAAGACCGAAAACCTTGAAACCTTTTTCTATCGTAAAAAGGTTTCAAACTTCCAAAAATACTCTTGGAGCAGCATGGGGCGTTGCCCCATACCCCACCCTCCTTTTGAAAAAGGAGGGGCGAAAACTTTTACGGGCGGCTTCGCCGCAAGGGGATATTGCGTAAGCAACAGATTAATGTTAAAGTTTTAAAATAGTATTAAAATTACGAAAAGGAGATATAATTTATTATGAGTAAGATAAACACAAAGGTAACAGACAGTGTAGATTTTTTTCAGGGGAACAAGCCTGCGGATTTAACGGCTAAGTTTGGCAGTCCGCTCTACGTATACAACGAGAGGATTTTACGTAAGAATTGTCGTGAGCTTAAGAATTTGGTTAAGTATCCTAACTTTATTGTGCAGTATTCAGCTAAGGCTAACAGTAATCTTGCGTTCCTTGAAATTGCACACAGCGAGGGTATGAATGCGGATGCTATGAGTCCGGGTGAGATTTTTATCGAGATGAAAGCAGGTTTCAAGCCGGAGCAGATTTTCTTTGTTTGTAATAATGTGTCTAAAGAGGAAATGCAGTATGCGATTGACAGGAACATACTTATAAGTGTGGACTCACTTTCACAGCTTGAGCAGTATGGTCAGCTTAACCCCGGTGGTAAGGTTGCTGCCAGATTTAACGGTGGTATCGGTGCAGGTCACAGTGAGAAAGTTATAACAGCGGGTAAAAAGACTAAGTTTGGTATTACACCGGATTGTATACCTGCATTCAAGGAGATACTTAAGAAGTACAATTTGACACTTGTTGGTATTAACCAGCACATAGGTTCACTTTTCATGGACGGTTCACTCTTTGTAAATGGTGCTAAAGCCGTGCTTGAAATAGCTAAGCAGTTTGAGAACCTTGAATTTATCGACCTTGGCGGTGGTATCGGTATACCTTATGAGAAGCTTAATGACCAGCCGAGACTTGACCTTGATGATTTAGGTGCAAGACTTGACGAGGTATTTAACAACTTTGCAAGTGAGTACGGCAAGCAGGTAACATTTAAGATTGAGCCGGGTAGATATGTTTCAGCTGAGACAAGTGTGCTCTTAGGTACTGTACACGCAATCAAGCATAACGGCGAGGACAAGTACATCGGTACGGATATCGGCTTTAACGTGCTTCAAAGACCTGTTATGTACGATTCACACCACGATATAGAGGTATACAACGACAGTGATAAGCTCGAGGATGTGACTGTAGTTGGTAATATCTGCGAGAGTGGTGATATACTTGCTAAGCACAGAATGGTGCCCGAGGTACAGATAGGTGATACTATCGGTCTTATGGATGCAGGTGCATACGGTTACTGCATGGCATCTAACTATAACAGTAGATTACGCCCTGCCGAGGTACTCATCAGAGAAAACGGTGAAGTGGTTGTTATCAGAGAAAGAGATGAGCTTGAAGACCTCTTAAAGGGTATGAAGTCAATAAAGTAATTCTTGTTCTTTTTTACGAAAAAAGAACCAAAAACGTCGGGTGGTTCGCATTTTGCGAAGCAAAATTGCGAATCCCTACGGGATTTCAAAATTACTTTGTAATTTTGAAACTAGATTCGCCCCAAACCCCTAACGGGCAGGGGCGGTGTACTGCAACGGCTCATTTGAGCACGTTGCGGGTTGCCCCTGCACCCACCCGTTTTACGGTGTGGTTGGAACAAACTACTTAAACATCATTGTAAGAAATACTAAAATTCTTTATGTTTTTTGCAGAGTAGCCACATTTGTTACGTTATAACTTATATATTTTTCTTAAGTTTATGACGTTGCCGAAAAGCAGAGCTTTTCGGTTTGAAAAGTTTTTGCCAAGTACACACCGACAAAATGGTCGGCAAGCCAAAGGCTTGCTTTTGCCAACGGCAAAAGTGTTTTAATTTTTTCAAAAAGCTTGCGGAGGTTTGGAGGCGGAGCCTCCAAGGTCTTAGGAGGTAAAGCAATGGATTATAACATTTCAGAGGATTATGTAACAGCATTGGTTGAGGATATAATGCAGAGGCTTATAGCCGATGGTCTTACCATAGCCACCTCCGAGAGCTGTACGGGGGGTATGGTTGCCTCACGCCTAGTGGACTATGCGGGTGCATCAGCGGCTTTTATAAACGGCTTTGTAACCTATACAAACGAGAGTAAGCACAGGCTTTTAGGCGTGGATAATGCGGTTTTGGAGCGTTATGGTGCGGTTAGCACGCAGACGGCACAGCAGATGTGCATAGGTGCGGCTAGGGTTAGTAACACGGCAATCGGTCTTAGCACAACGGGTATAGCAGGTCCCGGCGGCGGTACGGCTGAGAAGCCTGTCGGCTTGGTATATATAGGTATTGCGCTTGACGACAAGGCTACCACCAAGGAACTGCGTTTAAACGGCAGCAGAACCGAGATACGCAAGCAGGCGACAACTGCGGTTTTGGAGCTGTTGCGTGATGTGATAGCGGACAAAGGATAACAATTTTTACGGTACAAATACAAAAACAACAGGATTAAAAACGGAGGTATGAATATGGCAAAAGCAGCGGTAAACAATTCAAAACAGTCGGTTGCGGATAACCTCGCCGATGGCAAGGAGCACGCACTGGCAACCGCTTTAAAACAGATAGAAAAGACCTACGGCAAGGGTGCTATAATGAAGCTTGGTGAAAGCTCTAAGGATAACACGGTTGATGTTGTTTCAACGGGTATACTTTCACTTGATATCGCACTCGGTGTAGGCGGTGTGCCAAAGGGCAGAATAATTGAGATATACGGACCCGAGAGTAGTGGTAAAACAACACTTGCACTCCAGATAGTGGGACAGGTGCAGGCGGCAGGCGGTATAGCGGGCTTTGTGGATGCGGAGCACGCTCTTGACCCTGTTTACGCAAGGAAGCTTGGTGTAAACATAGACGAGCTTTATGTTTCACAGCCGGACGACGGTGAGCAGGCACTTGAAATAACCGAGACTATGGTGCGTTCGGGTGCTATGGATATTGTTATTGTGGACTCCGTTGCGGCTATTGTGCCTAAGTCCGAGATAGACGGCGAGATGGGCGATGCGCAGATGGGTGCACAGGCTAGGCTTATGAGTCAGGCTATGCGTAAGCTCACACCGGTTACGTCAAAGAGTAACTGTATTGTAATTTTCATCAACCAGTTGCGTGAGAAACTTGGTGTTATGTTCGGTAATCCGGAGACAACCACAGGCGGTAGAGCGCTTAAGTTCTACAGCTCTGTTCGTCTTGACGTGAGAACACCGGATAAGATAAAGAACGGTCAGGAAATAATAGGTAACAGAACAAAGGTTAAAGTAGTTAAAAACAAGGTTGCGCCACCATTTAAGACAGCGGAGTTTGACCTTATGTACGGCGAGGGCTTCAGCACCGAGGGTGATATACTCGACCTTGCGGTTGATGCCGATATCATCAAAAAAGGCGGTGCATGGTACAGCTACGGCGAGGATAGAATAGGTCAAGGCAGAGAAAATGCCAAGAAATACCTTAGGGAGAACCCCGATATCTGCCGTGAGGTAGAGAATAAGGTGAGGGAGCACTTTGAGCTCCCTGCCCTGCCTGCAATTGAGAAAAGCGAGCAAACACCAAAGGTTGAAACACTTGCAACGGAAGAAGTTGAGCTTCCCGAGGAATTGGTATGATAAACACGAAAACGTCTGCTTTTGCAGACGTTTTTTGTGTTTGGAGAACACAGAGGGTATTCCGATATTTGCTCTATTTGTACAAAAAATTGGAGCATTTATATTTTGAGTAATTTTAGATTTGTTTTTGTTAATTCATTTTTCTTAAATCCCTAGGAAAGAATTGTTCTTTTTTACGAAAAAAGAACCAAAAACGATGGGTGGTTCGCATTTTGCAAAGCAAAATTGCGAATCCCTACGGGATTTCAAAATTACTTTGTAATTTTGAAACTAGATTCGCCCCATACCCCTAACGGGCAGGGGCGGTGTACTGCAACGGCTCATTTGAGCACGTTGCGGGTTGCCCCTGCACCCACCCGTTTTACGGTGTGGTTGGAACAAACTACTTAAACATCAATACTATCGACAGTGGGACGGTTCTTCTCACTAAGCCTAACCTCAGACAGGGACAGTGGGGACGGTTCTTCTGTCGTTGCTGACAGAAGAACCGTCCCCGCTGTCCGCAACCTCAGCTCAGCCCCATTGTCCGCTCCGCATTTTCGACAGCAATTTTATGATAAAATATCCAAAGCTAAATTCATTCATCGCATCTCAAACCGCACCCCGCAAAACCTCAAAATTGAATTTTGCAGATTTTTCACTATCACCTAAAATATATTTTAACTGTAAAATAAAAATACTCAAATTTTTCAACCAATCCACCCTACCCCTCCCCGTACGCAAAAAAACAACCCCCGAAGCAAAAACTCCGAGGGAATATTTTTATCATTTCTTTATCCTGCTTAAAATTGCATTAAGCTCATTTTTAACCTCGCCCGATGCAATGATTGCAATTGCATACACAATCACACCAACCACCACATACATACCGAGGTGCATTATTGTTTTGCCACCGTGCATAGCAAGCTTAAGCACCGCTATTGCAAGGTACATCACCACGGCAGAGCCTATAATCCTGACAAACACCATAGGTTTCACGTGCCAGTGCATAACCTTTCTCGTTCCCAGCCTAGCCATGAGGAAGTAGGCGAAGAACCCGAGGAAGGTGGTGACCGCCGCCACCATGTAATTTTTCAACAGAGTGATGAAAATGAGGTTAAGCCCCACATTCAGCACACCGCTTATAAGGCTACGTGCGAATATCGCCTTTGTTTTGGCGTTCAGCTCCCAATACTTAATGGAATACTCCGTCAAACCGAGGAAGAACATACCGAAAGCCACCCAAAACATAACAGCGTGCCCCTCAAAATAGCTCGCCTCAAACAACGCACCCGCTACCGTATCGGAAACAGCCGCCACACCAACAACAGCAGGCACGGCAATAAGCATATAAAACCTAACCGCCTCGCCTATCAGCTGCTCTGTGAGCTTCTTATCCCCCTCACTCCATGTACGCAGTATAGTAGGATAGCTGCCACGCATTACAGAGGCATTAAGCAGCGTGAAAGCCGTTGCAATAAGCGAATAATTGGTGGAATACACACCCGCCGCCACATCGCTCACAAGCGCCGTTATAATATAAATATCGGACTTGTTAAGCACAGAGGTCGCAAGCTGATTTCCCATAAGCGGCATACCATAAGCACGCAGCTCCGCAAGTATATTCTTATTACGATTTCGGAAGTTTATATATCTATAAATCTTAAGTCTGCACATTCCTATAACAGCCACTATCATATCCGTTATGAAATAACTGAGGAATATCCATTCTATCCTACTGCCGTATAGCCTGCATAACGCATACATAAACCCAAGCTTGCCGCATACCCTAATCATACTCAGAAGTAGGTTAAGCTTCGCCTCACGCACCGCCGCCAGCATAGAAATCATGAGCTCCGCTGAGTTATAGCTCACAAACCATAATATCCCGAAGAACACCAAACGATAAGTATACACCGCAGTAAAGTCCGCCACAGCCGGCATCGCACCAAAGCCCAGCTTAACCACGCCCAGAATAAGCATAGCCCCCACCGCAACCAGCACATTAACACAAAGCCACGCCGAAAACACCGTTGTGTAAAACTCATCTAACCTTTTCTCAATATCGTATTTATTAATATATCGTAAAACACTTTGCACAAGCCATTGTATGCAAACCATACCAATAGTTGTTATGGCAATGTTGACAGTCGAGTACCGCCCCATCTGCCCTGCCGCAAAAAGATAGGTCATTACCGACATTGTAACAACACCGACAACACCCTCTATACCCTTCGCCGCCATGTACACTATGGTATCTTTCGCCATTGTGCCTTTCTTTGACGATTGTTCTGACATTTTTTTATTCTCCTTAGGTTATTTAAGACCGTGGGGCGCTGCCCCACCTCCCCGGTCGCTTTTTTGAAAAAAAGCAACGCAAAAAACTTTCAATCCGAAAAGCTAACGCTTTTCGGGGACGACAACCGCCAAACTCCGTTTAACAGCGGCGAAGCCGACATAAAAGTTTTTGCTCCGCTTTTTTCAAAAAGCGGATAGGGTGTGGGGCAACGCCCCACTATTTCTCCAAGAGTATTTTTTGGAGGTTTGGAACCTTTTTTACGATAGAAAAAAGGTTCCAAGTCCAACCACATACCCTTTCTTTAATTCACATTCACATATTCATAGAACATATCCTCGTCATTTCCCATCACCCTCAAATACTGCATAGGGCTACCGCTCAGACCTGCGAGATTAATATACCTCACGCCGTCCTTAACCGTTGTGTAATTACTACTACCCACGGAGGAAACAACAATTATATTCTTATCCTTATTAAGTGCCGCATCCTTGAATATATTATGCAGTGCACTCACTTCCTTGGAATCCGTTAAGCCTGCGCTACCGCTGCCCCACAAATTCCTATCCATAGTCACCACTATATTTTTCTTACTACCGTCATTGATGTAGTTCTGCAAAGCTGTCCACTGGTCGGGATTCGCATTACGCAGGTTACCGCTACCCGTTGCAATAGTGATGAAAGAGAACTTATCCGTTGCGTTTGTGTTATATTGGTTATTCCACGGCACAGCCGCAACACCCGTGCTGTTTGAGATATTAGTCGCACCTGCAAAAGCCATTGCCCTTGCACCGCTTGACATCTGTGTGAGCACCTTACTAACCGCTGTTGCCTTGTCACCGCTGTAGCTTGAGGTCTGACCGAAGATAGATATAGTTTCGTAGTCCTCCTTATTAAGCGTGTCAAGGCTCTTATTCATGTAATCGCTTATATTCCTTACGGAGGATGCGCCCTCGTAAAGCGGCACCATAGCGCCTAAGTTATCTATGAATACACAGCCGTCTGCATTTTCCGTTGTGTTAAGCGCCGCAACATACACCTTATCAAGGTAAATTCTGCCGCTTAAGCTGCTCGGAACGCTTGCTCTGCCCTCTTTCCACTCACTTGAAGTGAGGTCATCGGATATGAGCACGTTTTCCTGATTGCCGTTCTCATCACGAAGCACTGCCTTTAATATATTACTACTACCGTCACCCTTGTACCAAAGCACAATATCGGATGTATTATTCGGCAAGGCTACGGGTTCATTACCGAAACCGCTATAGAAGCACTGTGTTGTTGTCATGTTAGGCACAAAGCTGTATTTAAGACTTATACTGCTCCGGCCGTCTATGGCAACACCGTTTATTGTGTTTGATGAGCCCGTAATGCCGCTATCCTCGGGATAGGTATAGAGTATCTGATTTCTTGACGTTTCAAAGCTCTCAGTTGCGCTGTATTTCTTGCCGACACCAATCTTCACACTATCGCTTACATCGCCGTAAGTGCCCGTTACGGTGCAAATACCGTCGCCCGTTGATATAAATTTGCCGTCTTGAACCTTGCCCACGGAAGCATCATCAACGCTCCACTGTACCTTACTTATATCGGTATTGAGTGAGAAACCGTCCTTGTTGAGCAATTGTGCACTTAAACCGGTCGCCTCGCCCACATCAAGAGTGGTCTTATCCGCACTCACGCTCATGCCGCTTACGCCTTTCATGACCTTCACATTTATAACGGAGGTATAACCCGTATCGCCGTAGGCAACCGTTATAGTGCCCTTGCCCTCTTCGGACGGATAGAAGGTGTTACCCTCCCATGTACCCTCCAAATCGGAAGAGAATTGAAGCTGTGAACCGTCTATTGACATTTCCTTTGTTTTGCCGTCGTAGGCGTTTACATAAATCGGGTTACCCAAGTCCTTAAATAAGTAATTATCCTCGCTGTTGCCTACGTATGCCTTAATATAGCTCAGAACGCCGCTCTCGCCCGTTGTCTTTACGCCTATACCATTTGCCACCGCACGCAGTGAACCCTCGCTGGGGACGTTTACAACGGATAAATCGGTGCTGTCCTCCTGCTGTACCACCATCGTGGTTGAACCGCCGCCGTCAAAGTGTATGGCATCATACGCACCTATACTCTTCATCACGTTAGCCGCCTCAACGTGTGTGGCGCCTATGCCGTTTCTTCTGCCGTCTATGCAGACAAGGTATATCTTTGACTTATCTTGGCTTATACCAAGCATAGTACGTGGATTTCTCGCTTTCTCGCCTATTATAAGACCTTGGCTGACAACCTCGCCGTTACGCAAAAGCTCACCGCCGCCGCTTATACCGAACTCAATGCTTGAAATACTCTTGTCGGGTCTGAAAACAAACTTCTCACTCTCGTCATATCGCACAGCCATGCCAACGGAGTACCAGCTTATTTTTGACTGCCTCGTAGCGTTATTCATTACGATGATAAAGCCGTTATCCGGCACATCAACCGTTTCACCGGGTGCGGATATCTTTGTTATAACGCCGTCTTGCACAACTATTTTGGTAAGCATTGAAAAGTTTTTATCAAGGCTTGCCGTGCTTGAAATAGCCGTCTTATCAAAATATACGGGGCTTGAAAAATCTGTTACCTTATTCTTCGCACCCAAGGTGAAAGCCGCCGTATCACCGCAGTAGAAACCCATGGTGCTTTTTACGTAGTCAATAAACGGCACACCGTCTTTATCGATGAAAAAGCCCGCATAGCGGTTCTCACTGCCGTTATAGTAGTTTTGCACGGCTTTCATGCTGCCGTTTTCCGCTACCTGTCCCATACTGCTTTTAGGGTTGCCCGAACCGAAGAAATCGCCGTTCACCGCACCCACAACATCATTTTGCTCCGCCAATGTGGATACATTAGCCTTTAAGCCGTAGCCGTTTGTGTTCTCCAACACATCAATTGCCACATTAGGGTCATTGGCATTTATGGTCAATATATAAACGTCCATCCACCCTGCTCGATAAAGACGTGAGCTTTTTGTATACGTAACACCGCTTGCAATCTGCTGTACTTCATCATTTGTGTAGAGCAAATCAGCTGCCAGCACACACCTTGGTGCACCAAAGAGCAGTGAAAGCGCAACAAAAGCCGCCGTCGCTTTTCTCATAATCTTTTTCATATACAAAACCTCCTTGTATCACAATAATTATACAATACCAAGACGATAATTTCAATCAAAAAGCACAAATTTTATAAAAATGTAATATAAGTAACCGATAAATATGCTTATTGGGTTTGTTTTGCACCAAAAAAGCCGCTTTACCCATCCAAAAGTAAAGCGACTTCACAATTTTATTCCGTATTCTTTTTTATAAAGGCATATCTTCTCACTTTTCCGTTGCCCATTACAAATTTTCCCAATATAGGCACAGACATGAGCAGTGTTGTGAGCAGGATACTGAGCAGTGTTGTCATCCAAAAGCAGGAAAAGCAACCCGCGCCCGTGTTAAGCTCCATGCCCTCGTGGCTGAATATTGAGATGAAAATATTATGAGTAAGGTAGACACCGAATGATACGTTGCTCAAATACCTCATAATCTTCCTCAAAAACTTCGGCATTCTCCTTATCTTTTTGCAGAGCAGGAAAATATCCGCCGAAAGAATCATAACAAATATATCGCAATAGGACTTAAAGTGTTCCGCATAGTTATCGTAGTACACGGTATAATAACAAGTTCCGTAGGCTATGACGGCAATCGTCACAACAAGCACCACGATAAGCACGGAAGCACGTATATTTATATCACGGCTGCTCAAATAATAGCCGAGGAGGAAATATCCCAAATAACCGCCCGCTATGTTGGCATCCTCTATAAATGATATTGTGAGCAGCTGCGCCGTATCTGACGGCACATAAAACCTTATTTCGTATAATATGGCGGAGAGTATCCAAAAACCGAGCATATAGCGAATTATCTTCTTATCCGCATTATCCGCAACAAGCTTTATAAGCGGCGAAAGTATATACAGCGGTATGAGCGAATACATGAACCAAAAATGCACCGAAACGGGTTCGGACGGTATTTTATACACCGCCTCCCAAAAATCGTCTATAATGAAGCCCGTGCTGCTGTAAAGTGCCGTGTAGCGAAAATCCTTGCCCACGGACACAACCGACCAAAATATAAGCGGCAATATCAAATGCGGCAATCTGTGTATGAGCACATACTTGGGTGAAAGCGTTTTTTTGCTGGATAATATAAGCGCCCCCGATATCATAAAAAACAGCGGCACACTTGCCGTTGCAAATGATGTGAGTATGTTTACGTTGTTCCAAAGTGCGGTACCCGCCCCGTCACTGAGGCAGTAATAAGACGAGTGCAAAAGCACCACGCAAAGCATGGCAATCACTCGCATTAAATCTATATATGAATGTCTGACTCCATTCTTCATCCAATGTCACCTCATAAAAGTTATGTGAAGAACCACGGCAACACAAGCATAGCACTCCCACAATCCTCCATATATATAATACCACACAAGTTTCTTTTTTTCAACGGTGCGGCGCATAAGTAATATTTATTTAACAGTATTGTAATCTAAAAGAAAAAACGCTGTAAAATATTGTTAATTCACAGCGTTTTCAATGTATTTATATTTTGTTTTTCGTAACTGTATTACTTTGTGAATGTTACCGTCTTTGTTTCGCCGTCCCAATCAACATCTGCTCCTACAGTTTGTGCAAGTGCTCTGAATGGTACAAACATTCTTCCGTCGGTTATCTCGGCTGTTGCTCCGTTTGCAATGAGCTGTGCCGTTTCCTCACCGTTTACAACCATTGAATTACTGCCTGCCGTAAAGCTTACGGTTGTATCACCGCAGGTGATTTTTGCTGTTTTTGTTTCGGCATCCCAGTTCACCATATCGGAATTATCCGCATTTTTAACATTACCGCCACCGAGTGCCACACTCACCATTCTGAGAGGAACAAGTGTTGAACTGCTGCTCTTTTGGATATATGCAGGCACATCAACGGCATAAGTTTTGCCGTTCACTTCCATCTCATCACTGCCTATAGTGATTTTAACAACGGTGGTTGTTTTATCACTCTTAACAACAGTATTGTTGTCCTCATCCTCATAAACGGTTTCGGTTGTTGTTTCCGTTGTTGCCTCCGTTGTGGTGGTGCTGTTTGTCGTCACACTTGAAGACGTTGTTGTGCCCTTTTTGTATATTGAGGCACTGTTTATAACACTGTCGGAAATTGACGTTGAATTGCTGTCTATGCTTATGCCCACATCACCCTCGTCACCTGATATAATAGGCAGGTTTATTCTGTATATAGGCTCCATTTTGTTGCCGTTTACTTCCGTAAGGTAGGAGTCGGCATAAGTACCCGGCATATTCAAAAGGAAAATTTCAATCTGATGTGAGTTTGTTCTCTTTATTATATAAGGCATTTCATAGCTGTCTATGCTTGACATTACGTCATAAAAGCTCGTGCTGCCATCCCAGTTATAACCCTGATACTGATAACCGCCGGATTTATAGCCATCCTTGCTCTTTGCTGAACTCTTGCCGTCTATTACGTCTTGGTCGGGCACTGTTGCATTTGTGTAGTTTATTATGATTGAAGAACCCGTTTCAACCTCATCCCTTGGTTCTATTTTCAAATACAAATCGGTTATGGCAGTTTCCTTTCTCACCGTTACCGTTTTGTTAATTGTGTTTACGGAGCTTGCAAAAACCGTATTTGAAAGCATTAATGCTGCCGTTAATGTCATTGCTGTTAATTTTTTTAAATTCATATTATACCACTCCTTAATCAATAGGGGTTGAGATGTATTTTTCCTCACCCGTGGTCACAGTTGCCTTGCCGGAAGTTGCGTTTATTATTTTCTTGATAAAACCATCCGCAAGAGGGACTTCACAGAATATATGAAAAGTTACGCTGTCCGTATATTCCGTGTTTTCTATTATATGCCCGTCCGACATAGCTTCGTATTGCACCTTGCCGGAGAGGTTATAATCGGTATTTATTATTATTTCTCTGTAAAGCGTGCACCTGCACAAACCTGCTGCCTTAAGACCTTCCTGTGCGGATTTGCTGTAGGCACGCACAAGACCGCCCGTACCGAGCAATATGCCACCGAAGTATCTTGTCACAACAACAATAGTATCATGCACATCCGCACCTTTTAACACTTCAAGTATGGGCATACCCGCCGTGCCACTCGGTTCACCGTCATCACTGTAGCGCTGTATATTATGCTTTTCGCCGAGCTGATAGGCATAACAGTTGTGTCTGGCATCCCAGTGTTTTTTCTTTATTTCTTCTATAAAGGACTGTGCCTCTTCCTCGGTTTTTATCGGTTTTGTGTAGGATATGAAACGAGATTTTTTTTCGGTTATCTCGGCTACGCCAAAATCCGAAACCGTTATATATTGTTCAAGCAAGATTGCACCTCCTTTATATTAAAAAAACTTCAAGTTCATTCTTCTCATACTATTGAGGAGAAAAGAATAATTTTATCAAAACATCATTTTCATACAATACCCTTGCTATTACGGAGCTTTTTATTGTATCGGCAATTATTACAAAGCCGGGTCTGAGTATGAAAATATTTAATATGGCAAAAGCCACCCAAAGGACTATAACCGCCGAAATACAGCCGATTATGCCACCGCCTGCCGCATTGCACTGCTTTATAACGGGTATTTTGCAGAGAATTCTGAAAATATGCATAATCAGTTTTATAATTAGAAACACAATTATAAATGTGAGCAAAAATATAATCACTTCGGTTATTATATTCGCTATATAATGTGCAATATATTCGCCTATTGTGTTTGCACCCAAGATTTTATAAACAACGTTGTTATTATTTTCCATAAGTGAATTTTTAATAAACTCGGGAAGTGTAAGCTTATCTATCAAGCTTAACTGTTCCGATTTTGTTGTTGCCGTAGCATCAGCCAACTCAAGTTTATCGTAAACTCGGTTAAAAATTATGGTATAAACGCTGCTTTTTCGCACCAAGCTTGTTATCACAGGTGTTATTGCCGAGGTAAGCACAAGGGAAATCACTGATGAAAACATCCTTAAAAGACTAATCAAAAATCCCCTGCGTGCTCCGATTGCTATACCTGCGGCTATCACAATAAGCACGGCAACATCCGCAAGATTAAACATTACCTGTGTTGTCATTGTTCCTCTGCAACATCCGTATCGGCAGCAACCGTTGTCACTTCCTCCTCGGATGTTTTTTCGCTTTCACTTTCAACAGCAAGCACATTATCGGATGCGTTACTGCCCTTCTTTATTGCCGAAACGGTCATTTTTGTCGGTGTTACAATCATAACCTTATTTGAGTTTTTGAAAAACTGCATATTTGAAACTTCTCTTGTTGATGTATACGTCCAAAGTAAATCTCCTTTTGCCGTATATGCCTCAAAATATTTATTCATAGCCACAATGAGCGTGTCAGCCTTGGAATAAATATCAGTTACATTTTTATCCATCTTCATTTCAAACTGCACATTACCGTTGCTGTTATACCACTGCACTGTGTTTTCTTCAAGTGCCGTACCGCTTGAATTATTCATTCTTTCACCGTAAGCACAAGCAACTGTTGTGTTTGCGGGATATTCAACCGCCTTAAGATAATTTGTGAATTCGTAGTTCCAACGCTGTGTATAGCTTGTACCGTATTTGTAGCATACAATTTGATTATCGGATACGGCAACACAGTCATCATTTGTGAGGAAATGAACCTCGCCCACAATTTCATTATCAAATATAAATGAACTGAACATACCGTCGCTGTTATCCACCGCAGCCGCATCCTTATTACTTGTGTAATAAAAAAGTATATTGGATTTCAAGCTGAGTTCGGTTGTGTTGAGATAGCTTATTGCAAGTATCTTACCATCATCCGAAAGGTCAAGAGAAACAGGGATACCGTTATCCGTTGTTGACTTTGTGTGTGATATCTGCACACCCGTTGTGTTGTATACATCAACCGTATATGTGCTGTCCTTGCTGTTTGTGTAGCATACCGCACAGTAGCCTGCGGGGTTTACCGCAAATGATATTATGTCGCCATCGGTTGCAATGTTATATACGCTACCCTCTGTGTTATACACACGCACCTGCTTGCCTTTCTGCTCGGCTATCGCCGCATAATTGCCATCATAAAGCATCAATGGTGAACCCATTGTGAACGTATCTACAATTTCAGATTTTGTTTTCACATCGTAAATTTTCATACCATCCTTTGTGGCATAAAACATCGTGTTGCCGACATTGTAAAACTGTGCCTTTGCATTTGCTTCGTAGGTTTGGTCATCAACAATTTGCTTTTCACTTATTTCGACCAGTTTATTTCTGTTTGATATTGCAAGTGCCGCAACCGATACAATAATTACCGCACCTATGCCTATAATGCCCAGTTTTTTTCTATCTATATTTAATTTAAATTTCTTTTTCGGAGCTTTTTTTGCCGTGGTCTTTTTAGCCATGCTTTTGCTGTCCGTCACATCCGAATCATCAAACTTGAACGTTTCAACCTTTACTCCGTCGGGATTGCCGACATCGTTTTTTTCATCCTCTTCATCAATTTTTGAATTAGTGTCTTCGTTTTGTGACTTCACAGCTTCGTCCGTATCCGCTGTTGAAACTTCATCATTCACATCGGATATCGGCGTTGTCTTTTCATTCTCTTCCATTACTTCACCTCCATACATATATAATACTATTTTTTACCGAAAAAATCAATCAAAATTTAAAATATTTGGTGTATAAATTATTGATTGCGTCCCCCAAATATGGTATAATTAATCGTATATTATAACAATTGCTGTTTTGAGCGAAAAAGGAGATAATAACAATGGATTTTATAAATGAAATTGCAAAGGCATTATCAAATGCTTGTGACGTGAATGCGGAAGAGATTGCCTCCGCAATTGAGATACCTTCAAATCCGCAAATGGGTGACTATGCTTTCCCTTGTTTCAGACTTGCTAAAACAATGAGAATGGCACCACCGCTTATTGCAAAAAACATTGCAGAAAAGCTTGTTGCTCCCGACTTTATTTCAAAGGTAGAAGTTGTGAATGCATATATCAATTTTTATGCAGACAAGAGTTTCTTTGTTAAAAATACTATGGATAAAGTTCTTAAGGATAAATATTTCTTTAAATCTGAGCTTGGCAAGGGCAAAACAGTTGTGCTTGACTACTCTTCACCTAACATTGCAAAGCCTTTCCACGTTGGACATCTTCGTTCAACCGTAATCGGTAACGCTTTGAGAAATATATTTGATGCACTCGGCTATGAAACGGTTAGTGTAAACCACCTCGGCGACTGGGGTACACAGTTCGGTAAGCTTATCGTTGCCTACAAACTTTGGGGCGATAAGGAAGCGGTTGAGAGAGACGATATAAAGGAGCTTAGCCGTATATACGTAAAATTCCATCAGGAGGCTGAAAAGAATCCTGCACTTGAAGACGAGGCAAGAGGCTGGCTTGTTAAAATGCAGGAGGGTGACGAAGAGGCACTTTCACTTTGGAAATGGTTCTGTGAAATCAGTATGAAGGAATTCAACAGAATTTACGACAGACTCGGCATCACATTCGACAGCTACGCAGGTGAGAGCTTCTATAATGACAAAATGGCTGCCGTTGTTGACGAGATAAAAGAGAAAAAGCTTCTTACGGAAAGTCAGGGTGCACAGATTGTTGACCTCGAAGAATATAATATGCCACCTTGCCTTATTTTGAGAAGCGATGGCGGTACTCTCTACCCTACCAGAGATATTTCAGCTGCACTTTACAGAAAAAAGACCTACAACTTCGATAAGTGTATTTACGTTACGGCACTTGACCAGAACCTCCACTTTGCACAGTGGTTTAAGGTAATCGACCTTATGGGTTATGATTGGGCAAAAGACCTCGTTCACGTGCCATTCGGGCTTGTCAGCCTTGTAGGCGAAAAACTCAGCACAAGAAACGGTCACGTTGTGTTGATGGAGGATACTCTCAACTCAGCTGTTGAAAAAACTCTTTCAATCATAAATGAAAAGAATCCTAACCTTGAAAATAAGGAACAAGTTAGTGAACAGATTGGTATTGGTGCCGTAATATTCAACGACCTTTACAATTCCAGAATAAAGAACGTTGTTTTTGACTTACAACGTATGCTTAACTTTGAGGGTGAAACAGGTCCTTATGTTCAGTACACACACGCAAGAGCTTGCA